>DASYMY010000506.1:0-3565 GCA_036008825.1 Glaciihabitans sp. | reverse complement strand
CGTCGGGTTGTTAGAACTATTGTATCACGTATTTCAGACGACCTCGACGTCGTCGTAGATGTGATAGGAGATGTCCCAGTGAACCGGGTGCTGGAAGCTGCCGACCCCGAACGTGTTCTCGTTCCTCACCCACACGACCTCGACGTCCAGCTCCTCCGGCGACTCGAGCAGGTGCTTCTCGAGCCACGCCTTCAGGCGCGCCGGGTCTGACTCCGTTACCGCGAGCGGCACGGTCACGTTCTCATCCGAGTCGACCTCTACCAGGCAGATCATGGGGTGTCCTTTCGTCGTTGTTAAGACTATCGTATCACGTAATCTGTGAAACGTACAGCGCGCCCGAAAAGGCGCGCCGCACGCTTCACACTCACCTGAGCTCGTTCAGGATCTCGGCCGCATACTCGACAGGGTCGGTGATCACGGTGATCTCAGCCGCCCAGTCATCGTCGAGCAGCGCCAACACCCGCTCTCGGTCCGCGCCGTCACGGACCGCGAGCCGCACTACCTCGTCCTCGATCTCGTCCCGGATCGGCTGCATGACGGCGGCCAGCACCTGCTCGAGCTCGTCCCACCCGCCGCCGCTCAAATCCTCGTCGGCCGGTAGTGAGTTGAGGTACTCAACCAGCTCGTGTGCGTTCGTGTGGAGACCGCGCCGCATGCTCATGTTGTGCCCTTTCGTCGTTTGCTTGTAGGTACATCGTATCACATAAGTGACCCCCGGCAAAATGCCGGGGGCCACCTGTCTCAGCTCTTCGGGATCACGGTCCCGCACGCTCGGCAATGGATGAGCCGGGGGCGCTCCCCGAGTGGCCGCACCCAGGTGTAGCAGAGGCCGACTGCACCGTCTACGCGGAGGTCAGGAGCAGTGAGAGCTGCCGCAATTTTCTTGAGATCCATGCCGACGTCGAGAGTCAGCTGCATGATGGTGCAGTACGTACTGCAAGTCGCATAGGAGCGACCCCACTCAACTTCCGCTGCAGTCGCACCACGGCGCCAAACCTGGGCAAGGTGCTCATACGCGACCTGGGGTCCTTGCTTCTCAGTGCTGATCGAGTCCGCGAGCGCGACTCTGCCGCGGTATAGCTTCGCTGCCGCGGAGTTCGGGTGCCGCACCGCGTTGAGCGCCGCGCGCTCCCACCGCTGCTTGCCTTGGTTTGCCATCGGATGTCCTTTCGTCGGGCTGATGAATCTATTGTATCACATAAACGACGTGCAGGGGGTGGCTGGTTAGCCACCCCCTCGTCGCTCACGAACGCGTATATGTGTACTCGATACGACCGTCGCCGATGTCGTGGCCGGTCGTGAGCGCGGCGCGCGCGACCCTGAGCTGGTACCACCGGAACTCAGTTACCGGCGCATACACAACAGTTCGCAGCGTCTCAAACGCGTCGTCCGTAAGTTCGACCGCGTTGGTCGCGGCATGACCCTGGTCCGCGAGAAACGCCTTCTCCTTGGGCTTTAGCTTGGCCATGCGGTCAATTTTGGCGCGATCGGCGATTGCCATTTTGCAGTCCCTTCGTCGTGGTTGATAAGTCTATCGTATCATACAAAACCGGGGAATGCAAAAACCCGGCCCCTGACGGGACCGGGCTCTCGCAATGGGTCAGGCGGCGACCAGCTCAGCCGCAACCTTGGCGTCGCGCTCAGCCTGCTTCGCGGCCTTAGCCTCCGCGCGGGCCTTGGTCACGGCGGCCTTCCGCTCGGCCTGTAGGGTGTTGGTCACCTGTCGGGCCTCGGTCGTGTTGGCCACGTGGTACCGGTCGTCAGTCCGCGTGTCCACGACCAGGAGGTCCTCCGCACCCCGCAGGACCGCGGTCTGGATCCGGTTCCGCGTGTAGGCCACGACGTAGCCGTCGATCTCCGGCACCTCAAAGTTCGGCACCTCGGTCCGAGTGTTCGGCTTGGCACGCTTCGGTGCCGCCACGAGCGCGGTCAGCGCGAAGACCACGGTGCCCGCACCGGTCACCACCTCGACCTCGTTGCGGCTCTCGCCCTTGGCGTGGAGCTCTTCGGCCTGCTTGATCGCGGCCGGCTTGGCGGACCGGGTCAGGATGGCCTCGCCATCGACCTTAACGGTGTACTGGGTGTGTGCCTTGGTGCTCATTGTGGTGTCCCTTCGTCGTTTGTGGTGCCGGATGCACCTTGTAAGATTATTGTATCACGGTTTTCTTAGGTTGTATACCCCGGTTTTTCGGGACCCTCGATCGCCTTGATAGGTATATCGTATCATAGTTTTTACCGGGTGTACACCGGTTAGCCGACCCGCACTCCCTGGTACCAGATCTCGACTTGCCGCGAGTCTACGGGCAGCCGGAAGTAGATGAATCTCGAGAATTCCCACTTGCGCCCGACCTTGACCTCGACGCTCACGTAGTACACGAGCTTCTCTAGTGTAAGGTCCCACTCCGAGCGGATCGGCTTGATGGCCACGCGGTCGTCGGCTACCGTGCTGATCAGCAGCTGGTCGAACTTATGGACCACGTCGTTCAAGATCACCACCGTGCTCTGCTGCGTCACCACTCGACTCCTCTACTGGTGAAGGCAGATTTGACTCGATCAGGGGGGCGTAGCCAGAGCTGGTGCTTGCCGTGCACGGTGACGATGAGCCGAGCAATGCTGATGCAGTCGACATAGACGTCGCACCAAACCGTGTCATTGTTCGAGTGAATGGCGGAGATGGTCACCCGTGCGATTTGGTTAGCCGAATGCTTCATGTCTAGCTCGTCGTAGAACCGGTCGGTCAGTTGTTCAATCGCTCCGTCGAGCTCGTACGCGGTAAGCTCAGTCACCGTCGTCCACCTCCCTTCGTCGTGTAGTTCTATTGTATCATGTAACAGTAAGGCCGCCCGCACACGTGGTGTGCGGACGGCCGCTGTGCGGTGGACGGCGCTAGCCCTGCAAGGACGTGCGCGGACTAGTTCGTCACACCGCGCCTCCGGTGACGAACCGGTAGGCAGCTTGCTGGACGGGTAAGACGTGGGGCTTCAACCCTACCCGTCCAGGGTTTAATTGTATCGTATTTTCAATACAATGTAAAACTTCAGCTTACTCGTCCTCGGTCAGAATCCACGGTAGCTCCGGAAAGTACTCCCGGGCCATCACCCGGCACGCCCACCGGGTGAGCTTGTCGGCGGCGTGCTTCTCAATTGACCATGAGCTGGTACTCCAGCCAATGCACGGGCCAGGAAACTGGTTGCCCTGCCGGACAGCGAACCACTCTACTAGCTCGAGAGCGGGGTACGGTGCGGTATTGAGGCGCCCGTTTACGTCCGACGTGAAGAACATGCCAAACTGTGCGGGGTTCTCAGCCGGGTGGTAGACGAGCTGGTAATACACACCCAGCATGTCTGTCCCCGTCCGAGCGTGCACCGTCACCGGCGGTTGCCGATCGACTCGAGCGCCTTCACCGCGGCCGCACCGATCTGCAGCGCGGCACCGGCGGGGTCGCCCGTCGCCGGCAGCACCTCGACCAGCTTGTTGAGCTTGTGCTGGCTGACCGTGTCGCCGTCGTCGAACGGCATGATCAGCACGCCGACACCCTGCTGGATGCACCGTTCGGTCCACTTCT
>DASYMY010000505.1:0-3752 GCA_036008825.1 Glaciihabitans sp. | reverse complement strand
GAGATCACGTCCAGCCTCACGGGCAGCGTCAGCGACCCCGGACCGCACTGCGGATACCCTCTCCTCGAGGGTATCCGCAGGCGTTGTGTGCTCGGTTGTCACCGAGTCTTACTTCAGGAAGTCAGGAACATCCAGGTCGTCGTCACCATCGTCGTCGAAAGCACGGTCGGGCTGCGCAGTGACGGGCGGGGTGGGCTCGGGTGACCAGGAATGGACCGGCTGTGTTGACGCAGCTGCGGCGGCTGGAGCTGCCGCGGCTGGTGGGGCGGCAACGGCTGCGGAGGCAGCTGCGCCCGTGTTGACAAAAGTGCTGCGACGGGTGTCTTGTGACTTCGGCAGCGGTTCGCTGTCGAAACCTGCCGCGATAACCGTCACCCGAACCTCGTCACCGAGGGTGTCGTCAATGACGGCACCAAAGATGATGTTGGCTTCGGGGTGCACGGCTTCCTGAACCAGACGAGCAGCGTCGTTGATTTCGAAGATACCGAGGTTCGACCCACCCTGGATGGAGAGCAGGACCCCGTGAGCTCCGTCGATGCTGGCCTCAAGCAGGGGCGACGCAACGGCAAGTTCGGCTGCTTTGATTGCACGATCGGCCCCGCGGGCGGAACCAATACCCATCAGAGCAGAACCTGCGCCCTGCATAACCGACTTGACGTCGGCGAAGTCGAGGTTGATCAGTCCGGGGGTAGTGATGAGGTCGGTGATTCCCTGAACACCCGCAAGCAGAACCTGGTCTGCGGTGGTGAACGCTTCCAGCATGCTGATGCCACGGTCGCTGATCTCCAGCAGTCGGTCATTTGGAACAACGATGAGTGTGTCGACTTCGTTTTTCAACATGGCGACGCCGGTCTCGGCCTGGTCCATACGGCGCTTGCCTTCGAAGCCGAAGGGCTTCGAGACCACACCGATGGTCAGGGCACCGATCGACTTGGCGATGCGAGCGACAACGGGAGCGCCACCGGTACCGGTACCGCCACCTTCACCAGCTGTAACAAAAACCATGTCGGAGCCAGCGAGTGCCTCTTCGATCTCTTCCGCGTGGTCCTCAGCGGCACGTCGCCCCACCTCGGGGTCAGCGCCAGCGCCAAGACCGCGGGTGATTTCGCGTCCAACGTCAAGCTTGACGTCAGCATCACTCATCAACAACGCCTGAGCGTCGGTGTTGATGGCGATGAACTCGACGCCGCGTAGGCCGAGTTCAATCATGCGGTTAACGGCGTTGACGCCGCCCCCGCCGATTCCGACCACCTTGATCACGGCGAGGTAGTTCTGGTTCGATGTCACTTTCGGCCTCCGCTGGTAACTCTCAACCTCTACTTGAGGATTAAAGTTATGCTCAGTATGCATTTCTTATTTTGAAGGTATGGGTGGATGCCCACCCTTGGACGTAGGCTCTCCGCGTGTCGGGAGAGTTGGGTTGTTATTGGGTCTAATTCGGTCCGCAAATGGGTGCCAGCGGTGCCGACACATCAATCACTGGTAGCGGTGCGCACTCGGGGCGAGCGAGCATCACGGCCAATGTTCGAGCCTTGAGCTCCGAGTCATCTGCACTCCCCCACACAACTCGGGGGGCTGTGCCCTTCAGAGTGAGTCCAACATCATCAGCGGTGCGTGCCGTAATGGTGTCGACCTGTGTAGAGACAGAGTCGGGCATGGCGAGGAGCACTTCGACAGCAGAGTCAAATGCCGCGCCGGAGTTACCATTTTCGCCCGCTTCAATGAGCGGAAGATCGGGGCGTTCGGGGGATGAGGCAATCACCACCCCTGCGGGGTCTACCTGCTCGAATTCGCCGCCGTTGGCCACGATGCCAACCGGTTCGCGTTCCACGATGTGAATGCGAAGAGTATTCGGCGGCACCGTTTCGGTGACGTAGCTGCGGATCAAGGGAAAAGCTTCGAGGTCGTCACGGATCGCGCCCAGGTCGAGCAGTGCGAGCGGAGTGCCCAACTGAGCGTCGACTGCTGAGCGCACCTCGTCGGCGTTCAAACGGGTCGTCCCGTCGACGGTTATCTCGCGGAGCGCTAAGAGCGGCGAATAGACAGCGATGGCAAGGACGCCGCCGAGGGCGATCACCACCCCACCGACGGTGAGCCAGGTTGCGCGACGGCGACGCGAACGCTTGGTAAAGCGGCGCACTTCCGCATGCTCGAACCGCCGTCGGGCGCGGGCAGCCTTCCGCAGAGTTCGGCGCTGCGCTGCTGCGCTGGCCTTGTCTGCGCTGGGTGGGACGCTGGTGACAGGTGGGTCACTCGCCGGCGGACTGGCTGGCGTTACTGGAGGAGTTGTGGCCTTGGGGCGGGAGGCGGCAGTGGGAGCAGCTGGAGCTACGGGCCGGGCAGTGGTCGGTGACGGTTTACTGGGTACCGGTGGTGACGCTTTGCGCGCTGCTGGTGCGCTCTGTTCGCGACGGGGCACTCGAGCGCCGGGCAGGGACGAGCGCTTCGGCTCGCGCGCTGGCGGAGTCGGGTCCCGCTTCCCTTTGTCGTCGAAACCTTCTGGGCGTTTCACGCGGTCGCTGGTCCTGTCGCAGTGTCGATCGGCGCGTCGAGTGCGGCCAAGATCTGGGGAACGATGCGGTACACATCGCCGCAGCTCAACGTCATAATAATGTCGCCGTCTCGGGCGATAGCCGCGGCGTGATCGGCAGCCTCCTGCCAATCCGGCAAGTAGTTGACCTTGTTCTGGTCGTGGAAGCGCTCAGACACAAGGGCGCCTGTGACACCCGGTTCTGGGTCTTCTCTGGCGCCGTACACATCCAGCACAACCGTGTGGTCAGCAAGGTTCTCGTAGGTGTCTGCGAACTCGCCCGCCATCATTCGCGTGCGGCTGTAGAGGTGGGGCTGATGCACCGCGATGACTCGGCCGTTTCCCACAACGCTGCGAGCAGCCGACAATGCTGCCGCTACTTCCGTGGGGTGGTGGGCGTAGTCGTCGTACACACGCACTCCGCGCACGGTTCCGTGCAATTCAAACCGACGTTCGGTTCCGCCGAAGCTTTGAAGCCCGTCCAGGATGGCGTCTGGCGCGAAGCCCAGTCCAACCAGCACGGCGAAGGCACCCGTGGCGTTGAGTGCGTTGTGATGACCAGGAATGGGCAGCGACGCGGGGTAGTCGACACCCTCGTAGCTCACCACAAATTCGACAGGGCCTTCCGTGGTCACCGAGTGCATACGAACGTCGGCGTCGGCATGCTCACCGAAGGTGATGAGTTTTTTACCTTCCAACCCACCGGATGCCTCAAGCGCACGGGTAACCCGCACGGCTCCCGCGTCGTCACTGGAGGCAACAACGAGCTCGGATGCATTGGAGGCGAACTCAACGAAGGCGGCGTCGAAGGCGTCGTGGGACCCGTAATGGTCCAGGTGATCCGCGTCAACGTTGGTGATCAGAGCAACCGCCGTGTCATACAGCAGGAATGATCCATCGGACTCATCAGCTTCCACAACAAACAGTTCGCTAGTGCCAGGAGCGGAACTAACGCCGAGGGATTGGATGACTCCCCCGTTCACGAAGCTGGGGTCCTCTCCCATCGCCAGGAGTGCGGTGACGATCATGCCGGTTGAGGTGGTTTTCCCGTGTGCGCCGGCAACCGCGATAAGTCGTTGACTATTGATCAGCCAGGCCAGCGCCTGCGAACGGTGCAGTGTCGGTATGCCACGCTCCACGGCAAGGAGATATTCGGGGTTGTCCGGCCAAAGCGCACCGGTAAACACCAGAGTGTTGGCCTCACCGAGGTTATCGGCGTGGT
>DASYMY010000504.1:0-2749 GCA_036008825.1 Glaciihabitans sp. | reverse complement strand
CTGGTTCGGGATGTCGCGACCACGCTGGCCGTTCCCGTCGCGGCCTGGGTTGGCCTATTCGCTGCCGACACCCTCATTCGCAGTCAACCTGTTCACGGCCCGTCGTTGCTGACCCGCGGCGGTGTCTACCCCGCCGTTCGCTGGGGCAACCTGGTGATGTTCGTGGTCATCACGGTGATCGGACTCGGGCTCACCACCGCAACCGTGACTGGCCTGAGCTGGGAGGGCTACCTCTTCAGCGCGGCCAACATTCCACTCGGTGGGGACATCGCCCAAACCGATATTGGTGTTCTTGTCGCCCTGCTTCTGGCCTTCGCTGTTCCGATTGTGACTGGAATTCCGGCTGTGAGGAGACAGGAGAGGTCGGCGCCCCGACCCGAATAGACTGAGGCCGTGCCCACCGTTGCAGAAATCACCGCCGTCGCCCACAGTCTGTGGCCGTTGTCCGGTGCCGAGAAGTGGGATGCCCCCGGTTTGCTCTCGGGCGACCCGGCCGCAGAAGTCACGCACATTCATCTCGCCGTTGATGCCGTCTCTGACACCGTCACCGAAGCGGTTGGCCTTGGCGCAGACATGCTTTTTGTGCACCACCCACTGCTGCTGCGCGGAGTAACAACCGTCGCCGAAACCACCTACAAAGGTGCAGCGCTGGCCGCGCTCATCCGCGGTAATTGTGCGCTTCTCGCCGCCCACACCAACGCCGACGTGGTCGAAACGGGCACATCCGCAGTCCTTGCAGATTTGCTGGGTCTGACGGATAGCCGTCCGATTGTGCCGGGCGAACCGGCCAGCAGAGGGCTCGGTCGGGTTGGCACGTTGCGCGAACCGACCACTCTGGGTCGGCTTGCTCGAACCCTGGGGGAGATCCTTCCCGCGACCGCGCAGGGTGTGCGAGTCTCCGGCGACTTTGACGCACCCATCCGCACGGTGGCGCTGTGCGGAGGTGCCGGGGATTCCCTGCTCGGCGACGACGCTGTGCAAAACGCTGACGTGTACATCACCAGCGATCTGCGCCACCACCCCGCCTCCGAGTTCCGCGAAAACGCGAAAGTCTCGGGCAGGCCCGCCCTTATCGACGTGTCCCACTGGGCGAGCGAATGGTTGTGGCTTGACACCGCAGCCGCGCAGCTCCGTGACGCACTCGAGTCCGTAACCGTAACCGTAAGTGACCTCCGCACCGATCCGTGGGATTTTGTTGTTGTCCAGTGAAGAACAGGTGTACCCCTAATGGTTTTGAAAGCTAGCCCCGCCGATCAGGCCCTTCTCCTCGAACTGCAATCGTTCGACACCCGTCTGGCGCAAATCAACCACCGTGCCAAGAGCCTCCCGCAGCACGCCGTATTGCAGAAGCTTGCCGGCGACAAGACAACGCTCTCCGCCACCCTCGCCGAACAGCGCGGCACCTTGGAAGACTCGCAAATCGAGCTGACCCGCATCGAGTCCGATGTGCAGTTGGTGGAGGCTCGCATCAAGCGTGACGCCGACCGCCTCCAGGTCACCTCGTCGGTGAAAGACGTACAGGCGCTTGAACAGGAACTGGCATCGCTGCGTAAACGCCAATCCGATTTGGAAGAAATCGAACTGACGGTGATGGAACGGGTCGAAGAACTCGCTGCCATCGCTGGCAATACCGCGCAGAAGCTTGGGAGCTTGCAAGACAGCGTCGCCGAGGTCGAGAAAGAACGCGATGAGGTGCTGGCCACCATCATCACCGAGCGTGACAATGCTCTGGCCAACCGTGCCGCCCTTGTGGAGAGAATTCCGGCCGAGCTTGTTGCTCTGTATGAGAAAACTCGTGCCCGCTACGGGTGGGGTGCATCGCATCTCCGCGGCGGAGTCTCCAGCGCCAACGGCGTTCGCCTCAACGAGAACGACATGGTCGCGATCCGTATGGCTGCCCCCGACGATGTGCTGATGTGCCCGGACTCCAACGCCATTCTCGTCCGCACCGCTGAATCCGGACTCTAATCACTTTCCCCACCTGGTCCCGCATCGCGGTGCAACCCGATAGCGTTGATCCTGCAAACGGGTCGATGAGACGGTCGCGTTGGTGTCACTTCTCGCAAGAGTGGTGATCATCACCGAGGAACGTCCGGGCTCCGCAGAGCAGGGCGGTGGGTAACACCCACCCGGAGCAATCCGCGAGAAAGTGCAACAGAGAGTAGACCGCCTCCGGCGTGAATCCTTCGGGAGTCTCACCGGCGGTAAGGGTGAAACGGTGGTGTAAGAGACCACCAGGGGCCCGAGTGATCGGGCTCGCTGGGTAAACCTCGCCCGGAGCAAGGTCAGACAGGGAACGCTAAAGGCTGCTCGCCCAGTTCCCGGGTAGACCGCTAGAGGTGTGCGGCAACGTACATCGTAGATAGATGGCCGTCGATGGTGCTCGCACCGGAACAGAACCCGGCGTACGGTCGGCCCGTTTGCACTCCACCCAGCAATGGGTTGCCCTCACCTTCTTGCGGAACATAGTCTCGAAGCGGATGCCAGCAACGAGGAGGTTCCGCAATGGCTAACCTGGTCTGCTCCGGGCTTATGTCCCTCGACGGTTTTGTGGCGGATGACTCAGGCAACTTCGACTGGGCCGCTCCGAGCGAGGAAGTCCACGGCTTCATTAACGAGCTGGAATCTCGGGTGGGCACATACCTGCTTGGCCGAAAGACGTACGAAGTGCTGTCCGTCTGGGACACCTTCGACACCCCAGACCAACCGCAAGTCATCCACGACTTCGCAAAAGTCTGGCGTGCAGCCG
>DASYMY010000503.1:0-3873 GCA_036008825.1 Glaciihabitans sp. | reverse complement strand
CACTGCGGAGGGGACTCCGGTAATACCGAAGTCGATCGAACCGCTGACGACCGCGTTTTTGATATCCGGTGACGAGTCGAACAGAACGATTTCGATGTCGACGCCCTCCGGCGCGAACTGCTCGTAGAAGTAGGGCTGGTACAGGTGGGGCTGCCCACGAAGGGTGCCGATCTGGACGGTGCCCTCCTCGCTTGAGGCGGGCTCGCCATCAATGGAACAACCGGCCAGGCCTGCTGCGACCATCAGAGCCGCTCCGGTAATGGACATGGTCTTGAGTACGTTTCGTTGACTCACTAGAGTTCCTTATCGTGTGATGTTCCGAGTGATTCATTGCCATTGCGGCTGAAGGTCTGAACTTCAGCCGCAACCTCGGCACATGGGATTAGCCGACCTGCGTCTGCAGGTAAGCAATCCATCCGCCGAAAGCTGTTATTTCTTCTCCGTCGACAGCCGCGGATTGGAACCCGCTGACCGTTCGTCCGTCGTCGAGGGTGATGGGTCCGATCGACATGGGGGCGGTGAGCTGGGCCACAACCTCACCGAGGCCCGCGGCGGAAAACACCCATTCCTCGCCGAGAATCGCGGCGCCTTCGCCCGGCGCCGCGACAAGTCCGGGCCGACGCACCGACCCTGGCACGTTGTAGAGGCGGTAGTCGGCGCTGGTGAAAACAGGCCCAACAAGGCGGCCGCCCGCGTTTTCTAGCTGGTGGTTGAGCGGTTGTCCCGCGAGATGTGCGCCGAAGACCACCAGGGAGGTGCTTCCGCTGACAACGAGGGGTGCGCTCTCGCGGGTAAGAAGTGCAGCCAGATCGATGGCGACCTGATCCGCGAATGCGCGGGTGATCACGGTGACGCCGAACATACCGCCGTCGGCCTCACCGTGCGGCACCGCAACAGCGGACAGATCAAAGAGGTTGACGAAGTTCGTGTATCGACCCAGGCGGGAGTTGACGGCGAGCGGATCCGCGAGCACCTCCGCAATGGTGGGGTGCTCCGGCGCGGTGGGCAGCAGCAGCGCGTCGAACCCGGCGAGGCTGTCCATGGCGCGGGTTCGGTGTGTAGCAAGCAGGTGCTGGTCACGGGCAAGATCGGTCGCCGCAGGGAGCCCGGCCTTCTCGGCAATGTGCAGAACCGAAGGGTCAGCGCTCTCCCGGTGGGAGGCCACGAAATCCCCAAAAGCGTTGTGACGCTCAGCGACGAGTGCGCCGTCGTAGAGCAGGGTGGCGGCCTGAAGGAACGGTTCCAGGTCTATCGCTTCGGTCTCAACACCGAGGGCGGTGAGCTCAGCGACGGCGGCGGCGAATTGCGCGCGAGCCTCCGGTTTCAGGAGGTCAAGCTCGGCCTCCATTGGCACGGCAACTCGTGCTCGCACGGGTGCAGACAGTGGGGTGAAGGCTGGCCATGCCCTCGAGTACGGGTCGGTCTCATCGACTCCGCTAGCGATCCGCAGCACATCGGCTGCTGCCGCAGTCGTTGGAGCGAAGATGCTGACGCAGTCGTAGGAGCGGGAGGCCGGAAAGACGCCGGTCACCGGAATCAACCCTCGAGTGGGTTTGACCCCCACAATGCCGTTGAACGCGGCGGGAATACGGCCAGAACCTGCGGTGTCGGTTCCCAAGGAGAAGTCGACGATTCCGTGAGCAACCGCAACGGCCGAACCTGAGCTGGAGCCGCCCGAGACCCGATCGGGTTGGGGAGCGCTTCGAACAACACCATATGGGCTTCGAGTGCCAACAAGTCCCGTTGCGAACTGGTCCATGTTGGTTTTGCCCATCACCACCGCCCCTGCGCTAACCAGGCGTTCTACTGCGGTGGCGCTGCGCTCAGGGTGAAAGGCAAAGTCGGGGTGCGCGGCTGTTGTGGGCAGTCCCGCAACATCGATGTTGTCTTTGACGGCGAACACAGTTCCGCGGAGGGGAAGTTCCTCGCCGGCCTCGGCGCGTGCATCAATGTCGTCGGCGGCGGCGAGCGCCTCCTCGAGCGGGCGAACCGTGATCCACACGGTGGGCTCCGCCACCTCATCGAGACGCGCATAAGCGTTCAGTACACGGTCGCGAGCGCTGGAGATGGTGGTGGTCATTCGAAAATCTCGTTTCGTGGTGAGGTGGATCGGTCGTGAGCGCTTCCTGCGACGTTTCGTGCGATCAGCAGTGAGGCCGAGACTCGGGACATCACAACGTCGCGCGATTCGCCTATGTGCGCGCGGAGGGCAATCTTGGCGCCCATGATGTCGCCGTCGAGGGCAAGTTCGCCAATTTCAATGTGTTCGGTCACCGTGGCAAGCATGCGGTCGCCGGTGACGTAGTCATACATCCGAACGGGCCTGATGCGCTGGTTGACTTGGCGCAGCGCGTCGGTCAGCACTCTGTTACCCGCCGAGCCCAGCAGGGCTGTATGAAACCGCTCGTCATTCGTCACGAATCCGGCTTCGGGGGCGGGAACGTTTACTCGCAGCTGCTTCCACCGCTCGACTTCGTCGCCGAGCAGGACACGGTTGTGGCTGAGCTCTGCATTCTCCTGAACGCGGTCGAGTCCGCGCAGTTCCAGCGTGATGCGCAGCTCGTAGTAGTCGATCATTTCGTCGAAGCTCGGCATGTACACAAAGAAGCCGCCGTCGCGCTTTTCGATCAACCCGTCAGCGGTTAGTCGGGCCAGTGCTTCACGAACCGGGGTGCGCGACACGGCAAATTTATCGGCGAGCCGTTCCTCCGCCAGGCGGTCCCACGGGGAGATGCGGCCCGTCATCAATTCTTCGCGCATTGCGCTGTAGACGCGGTCGCCGCTGGAGATCTTTTTGGCGGGTCGCGCTGTGTCCGACGCTGTATCCATAGTTGTATACAGTGCACGACCCGTGTTTCAGGCACGGGTGCATCATGTGTCAGACGTGTTACGAGTTACGTACTGGGCAACCACACCCCGTCAACCGTGTGGGTTGCGCTAGGTCGCACCTCCACAGCACCCCACTGTGCAGCCGGCGCGCGCCCTGCCCACTCAATCGCGGCATCCCGACCAGGCACCTCGATCACGATCAAACCCGCAAGCTGATCGGCGGACTCACTCGGCGCGCCATCCTGCGTCTGCGGAAAGCCGTCGATGCTTCGCACGGTTGTGCTGCTTGTTGACGGCTGGAACACGTCGGCAGAGAGCAACACTCCCGCCTCGTGCATCGCGGCGGCATACGAGCTCATGGCCCGCAGCCCCTCTTCCATCATCTCGGGGCTGAGCGCCTCGGCCGACATTTCCCGGTAGTACATCAGAAGTGTGTATCGCATACGTCGATCCTTGCCCCGGCCCCAGGCACTGTCCAGGGGGTGTCAATACAGAGAGCGGATGCCTCTGCCAGCAGGGCAGGGGCATCCGCTCTCTGCTGTTAGATCGCGGTTAAGCGGATTCTGAGGTGCACCGGTGTCGCGTGCAATTGCGCGTTCGGAAGCACTCCAGGACCACAGGCTGCGCTGCCCACTCCGTGCTGGGCGGCGTCGATGTGGATCCACAGCTTGCCGTCCGGGGTGAGCTCGTGTGGGTGCGCTGCGATTTCAAGTTGGGCGTCTGACCAGGGCCGAAGCGAGAGCTCGAACCCGGTTCGAGGGATGCCGCCAACGGTGACATCCGCCGCATCGATTTGCAGTCCTGTGCCGTTGGTAAACCGCAATTGCGCGTGGGTGACACCGCGGCGCGCCCCGTTCTCCTGGGGGTGGGTGTAGTTGGTTTGCCAGTCGGCGACCGTGTGGGTGAACGCTCCGCCGAGAGCGGCGCGGGACGAGTCGGCGTATGACTCGTCGGGCCCCAACCCGTGCCAGGTGACCCCGGTGTTGGTGGCCTCAGGAATATCCAGCGCGAGCAGCAGCCCCAACCGGGCGACACTCTGCGGCC
>DASYMY010000502.1:0-4607 GCA_036008825.1 Glaciihabitans sp. | reverse complement strand
CGGTGCGCGGAACGTCGAAGATTGCGGTTGGTCAGTTCGGCGAACCAGCGTTCCACGAGGTTCAGCCATGGACTGCTGGTCGGCGTGACGCGCAGATGGAACCGAGGGTGGCGCAGCAACCACTTCTGACCCCGAGAGTCTTGTGAGTGGCGTAGTTGTCGAGCACCAGGTGCAGGTCGAGGTCTTTCGGGATTGCGTCGTCGATCATCTTCAGAAAACACAAGAACTCCTGACGACGATGGCGGCGGTAATACTGGGCGATCACCGCCCCGCCGGAGATGTCGAACGCGGCGAACAGGCTGATGGTGCCGTGACGAACGTAATCATGGGTCATCCGTTCCGGTGTCGTCGACATCAGCAGTTAGATCGGGGCCGTGCGGCCGATCGCCTCCATCTGGGATTTTTCGTCCATCGCGAGCACCAATGCGTTTTCCGGTGGGGCCCTGTACTGGCCGACTACATCGCGGACTTTGTCCATCCCGCCCAATTCAAGAAACCGGATACCCCTGGCCACCGCCCCGCGCTGAACAGCAGTCCAGTAGGAACCCCCTACCATCACCAATGCGACCGGCGACACGAGGATCACGACACCGGAAAATAAGCCTCGCAGGCGCAACAAAAACACTGACATCTCCCGAGATCCGCACACCCCGCCGCCAGTGAGTGATCAACCAACTGCCAAAGCATGTCCCCCTTGACACAACCAGTCGCGGATCGGGAACGCACCCACCAAACAGGTTAATTAGCATAGCTACCAATGTGGCCTGGATCACAATCTCTCTGGCGTTTTTCCGGAGCTTTCGGTGTAACAACGCACAACCTGAGCAGAAGTGCGCGTCCCGCCACAGCAGGCCAGCGCAGCTTCAGGCGCAGTAGCACCACGATCAACCCGTCCGCCCGCCCCGCGCACGCCCCTTCGTTCACTCACGAGTTCTGACTATGCGGAGCGCCAGACCGCTGCTCTCGCTAGCAGAATGGCCGTCACTCCCCTCCCGGACTCAACACGGACACCCGTCTGGATCTCTTTCCGGGCCTTCACAAACGGACGATCTCGACTACGCCGACGACCTGCGGCGAGCGTTGGCCACCCTGGATCGCGCCTTCAGCCATGTTCCACCGGCTGGGCCGATAGACGGCTACACCTATTGCTACGCACCGGAGGACATCGAACACCTGACAGGTGATCCAGCCCTTGTTCCAGCTGAACTGGTCGGCTATTTCGCACTGGAGGTCCCCGATCATTGGCACGAAGACCAGTACGCGACGCTGTGGTTTGGTTTGACGCCGAAGATCATCCGGCTCGTGATCAACGAGTGACACGAACCTGGCCTGCCCTTGCGATGAATGGCCGCCTCTCACATCGGATTCGCGCACTGGCCAGACCTGCAGCGCACACCGGTACTCGGCACCCTCGGCGCCGCCCTTGCCGTCGCCATCGCCCACCACACGAAGTGGTTGATCTGCTCAGTGGTCTCGGCCACGGCCATCAGGACCTGACACCCTTGTTCCGGCAGGTCGACGCCATCACCGGCCCGGCAGCCGACGGTGGGATCGTATGCCTCCTATGCTCCTAGGCTGTCGACCTGACCTGGGGCGGGGCCTTCGCTGTAGTGGGACATCGAGGCCCCGGCAGGCCCGGTGCGGGCAATACGGCCATGTGAGGCCACCGTGCGGATCTTCACCAGCGCCGATTTCCGCGACCTCCTGCGTTTCGGCACCGACGGCCGGGTGGTCGAGGAGTACGAACTGCGCAGACCCGCACCGACCCGAGCCCAGACGCCAGCACCACAGGGCACTGCTCGGCCGGCAGGGCCGGCCGACTCGGACTGCCCCGCAAATGTGCTGACTGGCAACATAACCCGGTCAAATCTGCACATTCCTCAAGTTTGAATTGAGATCGGCCGGGCGCCGTCATAGCGATCCGAGGTCGGCGCTGTCGTTGGGGTGCGGCGGCCGCGCAGTGGACAATTCCATGACCTTCTGGCGGACCTCAGTTATGAAGGCCCAGCTCAGCAACGGTTCCACAGCGAGATCACGCCGGGCCCGCGCGACGGTCTCAAGCACGCCATACGGTCCCGAACACAGCCGCTGCAATATCGTCTCATCCAGATCCTGGTCGAAAATTTCGACGGTTGCGGCGGAGAGGTGGCAGAACGCAGCCACCTCGTTGCAGAGTTTGACCAAACCCTCATCGACCTGGTCACGGGCGCTGTCGCGGAGCGTCTCGGCGAGAGTATCGAGCCGTTCCGTGAGCTGTTCGTTGTGCGGGTAGGTGAGCTGCCCGACGGTGTTGAGCGTGACGATGACCTCGGAGACTGTGCCGCCTGTGGGGAGTTCCTGGGCGGCGTGAGTAAAAGCGCGCAGCACGCGGCGACGTCGGCCGCGACGATGGTACGGGTGACCTCGGTCAGTTGCCGGTAAGCCTGTCCGGAGAAGGGCAGCCCTTTCTCAGCGCGGTCGAACTGCTCCTCGTCATGGTCCTCGTAGAGGTCGACCAGCGTCGCCATGGATCGGGCTAGTTCCCGGGGAACACCTGCGGAGAGGCAGTAACACAGGCAGGTGAACGGGCTAGGCAGCCCAATGACGTGACGGTCCAACCACTGATGGGCCTCGGCGAGAGTGAACGGTTCCACGGCGATCATGGCGGTGAAGGCACTGTCGAGGGCGTCACGGACGGGGATGCCGCGGCGCTCGAACGAGGCGAGTGCGTCGTCGGACACCGACACCAGGAACACACAGTTGTCCACTCCGAAGACCGTTTTGATCTCGTTGACGAACTCGTGAGCCTGAGCGGGGTCGGCGAACTTGTCGAGTTCGTCGATGGCGACCGCAATACCGTTGATCTCGCCAGCGCGAATCAGCGTGGTCGCGGCACGGTGCAGGAACTTTCGCAGCTGATCGACAACTTCGGGCTGAGTGAGCGGTTGCTCCGCATGAGCGATCGAACGGGTCACCGTCACACCAAGGGTTTTGGGTCCATCGACTTTGCCCGACCACCCACTGGTGTGCGTTTGCAGAAAACGGATCCGGCGTAGTTGCTCGGTTGCCAGCGAAGCCAGCGCCTGCACCGGCCGGTCCAGCTGGCGCAGGCGCCGCCCTCGCTCGATACCTGTCAACGTCGCTGGCGCTCTGGAGGGCTCATCCAACACCCGGGGTCGCCACTGGCGTGGCAAAACCGGTGCCGTCTGCAAGCGCAGCCACCGCCAGCACAGCCAGTAGGAGGAGGAGGAACGCCATTTCGCGGCGAGGCGATCTCCCCAGGTGAGCACACGTCGGCGCGCACGCACGCCCAGTTGCCGTAGTGGGACCGCTGCCATACGCAGCAGACACCATCCCGCGGCCAGAATGCCGCCAGTCAAGACGAGGATCGCGAAAGTAGGCCGAACCTGCTCGAAACTACTCGGAGTCGGTGGTGCGAAGTCGAGATTCACGAGCTCGGTCACTTCGGCCACATATGCCTGTGCCAGATCGCGGACATCGTGCTGCCAGAGCATTGCGGCAAGCGCGGCTGTCAGGGTCAGCCAACTGGTGGCTCGGGTGAAGTACCAGCTCAGCTCACGGCAGGTTGTCTTCCTGCCCGCCGACTTGTAATGGTGTGTCCAACGATCCTGGGTCGCGGTGGTGTGCACGACGCGCGGGTTGCCGACATGGTCGAGTACCGCTCGAGCGATCACCGTATGCAAGTGCAGCACGAACTCCCGCAGCTGATACCGCGCCGGCGCAGGCACCAAGACTGTGAGCCGGTTCCCCAGGTCCACCCGCGGCAGTACCCCTCCGGCCAGCGCCTGCAGCAGCGTCGTCTTCCCGACCCCACGCCGCCCGGCCAGCGCAATGGCACCGGAACTGGTCCGAGACAGCTCCCGCCCAAGTCGGTCCACCGCATCAGTCGCGATCAGAAACGACGTGGCGGGCAACGACATAGTGGCCCTGGTGTGGTGGATGCGCAGATCGTGGCTGAACACCCGGTGTGCGCCCGCGTTGACCCGCGCGAGCACCTCAGGCAGGACGACGTCGTTACGGATGGTGGTCTTCCAGTCCCAACGCAACCGAGTGAAACCTCCCTGCAACCACCATCGGTGCCGCCCCCACGCCCGGCGCTGGCTCAGAGCCGGGGGCAGCGCACGTCTTACGGCGTCGTCAATCGGCGGCAGGTAGTACAACATCGCGGCGAGAGCGACGACGGCGAACAGTTGCAGTGGCGTCGAATCCGGCAGGATCGACAGGGGAAGGACGAACGCCGGGAGTACCACCGTCAGCAGCAACGGCACTAATTTCTTCAGCGTTGGCTTCTGAAGTAGTGCGGCGACGTCCTCGCCTGTCACCTGTGGCTTCACGTTGCTGTGTTCGTCGAGCTGAGTCGCCCGGTCAAACACATTCGCATAACTGGAGTGCAACCGCCGCACGAAATCCTCGTCATGCAGTAAATTAGTCTTGAGTTGCGCGATGACGCTGGGCGGCCATTGCCGCTCGTCGAATACCTCCTGCAGGTCGTTCGAGCCGACGACTTCGTCGACGATCGCGCTAAAATCTTTTGTCAGCTGACGCCGCAGTCGCGGTGACCCGTCAGGGTCATCCATGATGTGTCTCCCCCGATGATCTTCCCAAAG
>DASYMY010000501.1:0-3294 GCA_036008825.1 Glaciihabitans sp. | reverse complement strand
TTTCTTGACGACCGCGAATTCTCCTGAGGCCACTTTCGCGCGGTAGCCAAAAATCTCCCGCCTAATCACGCGAGCCAAAAAGTACATACCAAGAATGTTTGCCAGCGACATTGCGAAGATCATGGAATCGGAGAAGTCAATAACCGGTCCCAACGACAGCGACGCGCCGATCACGGTGAAAATGCAGAACACCACCTTGAAGACCAGCTCAGCTTTGGCGCTGTCGCGGAACAAATACCCGGTCGCTTTCATGCCGTAGTAAGACCACGAGATCATGGTCGAGAACGCGAACAGCACGACGGCGACCGCCAGAAGGGTCGGGAACCAGGGCGCTACTGTGGCGAAGGCCGCTGAGGTGGTCTCCACGCCGGCCGCGCTTGAGGTATCCGCCCACGTTCCGGTAATAACAATGGCGAGCGCCGTCATGGTGCAAATCACCACGGTGTCAATGAACGGCTCGAGCAGCGCCACAAAACCTTCGGTGGCCGGTTCCTTCGTCTTCACCGCCGAGTGGGCAATTGCTGCTGAGCCCACCCCCGCCTCATTGGAAAAAGCGGCACGGCGGAAACCCTGAATGAGCACCCCAACTATGCCTCCAGCGATGCCTTCCGGGTTGAACGCTCCCACAAAAATCTCGCTAATCGCACGGGGAACCTCACCGAGATTGGTGAAGATGACGGCGAGACAACCGAGAATGTAGAGAAGCGCCATAAACGGCACGATTTTTTCGGTCACTTTCGCAATCGATTCGATGCCGCCGATAATGACCGCCGCAACGGCTATCGCGAAGACAATGCCTATGGCGAATCGCCACGGTGCCAATGGGCCATCCTCACCGCCGGTAATGTTCACAATTTGGCTGGTTGCCTGGTTGGCCTGAAACATGTTGCCCCCGCCAATGGCCCCGCCCATGCAGCAGATGGCGAAGAAAATGGCCAAGATTTTTCCGAGTCGTGTGTGACCAATCTCTGCTAACCCGTCGCGGAGGTAGTACATCGGACCACCCGACACCGATCCGTCCACCCGCTCACGCCGGTACTTCACCCCGAGAGTGCACTCTGCCATTTTGGTGCTCATACCCAAAAATCCGGCCAGGATCATCCAAAACGTTGCACCTGGCCCACCCAAAGAAACGGCGACAGCCACGCCCGCAATGTTTCCGAGCCCCACAGTCCCTGAGACCGCGGTTGTGAGGGCCTGAAAATGTGAGACTTCGCCGGCGTCTTTCGGGTCGGAGTATCTGCCCCGCACAAGGTCGATGGCGTGCTTGAAACCACGAATGTTCTGAAACCCGAGGTAGACGGTGAAAAACGCTGCCGCGACAATGAGCCACACCACAATAATGGGTACCTCAACGTAGTTGGCGGTTCCAGGTTCTCCGATTTTTACCGAGTAGAAAACGACGCCACTGATGAAGTTAGCGACCGGAGAGACGGCCTCATTAATCGCGTCATCAATAGCGGATGCCGGTAGCGCGGCGGGTATCACGGGATCACCGTCACCGGGGTAGAGGCGATCTGAATGAGCTTGGCTGGTGTGCTGCCAAATAGCACTTGCTTGAGTTTCGAATCGCCGGTCCTGCCGACAATAATGTGGGCGTCGATAAGACGTGCGCCCAGAGTGACCAACTGTTCGGCTGGACTGCCGTGTATCACCGTGGTGGTGGGGGTGACCTCGTACTCGGCGGTGACCGCAAGTGCTGGTTCAATGATCTGTTCCGTTGCAGCAGCAATCTCTTGCTGTTTGCTTGCCGAGCGGTGCTCGTTCTCAGCGGGAGTGGTGAACGAGTAGGGGGACCACGGGATCACATGCACAATCTTTAGCGCGGCACCGGACTCGACGGCCAATTGTGCGGCGAAGGCGACAGCGCGGCGGCTTGAGGCGCTCCTGTCGACTCCAACGATCAACGACGACATACTGACCCACTTTCGCCGACGAATGGTATGACCGGACCTGTGTGTTTGAGGCCCAACAATAGGTCAACGAACGGCATTCTGCAGAACTTTAATTGCGCTCACGTTTGGGTGTGATTGAGGGCGCGGGTGAGCTGGTACCCCGATTTGAAACGGTGTCAGCGGGGCTCTGCTTTATGAGCTGATGAGCTGCGCTCGGGCATATCTGTTGAGTTCAAAAACCTTGTGGTGGGCACCACCCACAATCCGCAAAGTGGGAGCGGTGACGCGGGCCAGCGCCTCCGGCGGGGTCAGGCCAACCGCCCGGCTGCCGCATCCAGCAACGACGAAACTTCCTCGTCCGTCGTTGGGCGGAAGTTCTCGTAGTGGTACCCGACCGCGAAGAAGTGTGGGGGAACGAGGGTGCAGATGACTTCGTCGGCGTCAAGCGTGCTGTTGACGGCGTCGGCGGCGCCCACCGGCGCGGCCAGGACAACGCGAGCAGCCCCCAGCTGCCGCGCTACCTGACAGGCCACACGGGAGGTTGCGCCAGTGGCGATGCCGTCATCAACAACAACGACCGTGCGACCGGCGACATCGATACGGTTCCGCCCGTGACGCAGTAAAGCCACCCGGTTATCTAACACCGCTCGTTCGCGCTGCTCCACCGCATCCAACTGGGCGTCGGATACCCCAGCCATTGACTTCAACTCCGTATTGACCAAACGAGCGCCGTCTTCGCCAATGGCACCCATTGCAACTTCCGGATGGCTGGGTAGTCCAAGTTTGCGCACGACAATGACGTCTAGTGGGGCAGCGAGAGCCTTCGCAACCTCTGCCGCCACCGGCACACCCCCGCGGGGCACACCAAGAACCACCGGATTGCTGTCGCGAAGGTGCAGCAACTGCTGGCCGAGACGCCGTCCAGCATCAACGCGGTCCGTGAACCTGTCCATGATTTGGGCGGCTTTTTCCAATTAGGAGGCGCTCGCCGGAGAGGATTCCACCGCCTCAGCCTTAGGGGCTCCCACGTCGATTGCGATTTTGCGGGGACTCGGCAGTTCATTGAAGGGAACCGTGATCTTTAGCACGCCGTGCCGAAACTCTGCGCTGATCGACGTGTCGTCGGCTTGTTGGGGCAGGGTGATACGCCGGTAGAAGCTGCTGCTGCTTTCGCGCACCACATACTTCTTCCTTTTGTCCTTCTCTGTCTCGTGCTTTTCTGCCTGAATGATCAGCGCACCTTGATCAATACTGACGTTGATATCTTTCTCTGCGAAGTCGGGAAGATGCGCCTCGACGGTGAGCTGCTTGTCATCCTCCGTGTACACGTCCGTTGTGGGAAATGAACTTTCCCCCGGTGAGGCAAATATGCCGTCGGTAAATAGCTGCTTCTGAAGTT
>DASYMY010000500.1:0-1873 GCA_036008825.1 Glaciihabitans sp. | reverse complement strand
CCGGGGAATTCATTAGCGTGCGCGGCAATCCCGTGGCGGCGATGAACGCAAACCAGGCGACAAGCAGGGTGAGAAGACCGCCAACACCCCACAGCGCAGACAGTGCGAGTCGATGCGAGCGCGAGGTTCTTGTGGTGTTGTCCGATGCGCGCGCCGCGGTCATATCGCCGGATGGACGGGTGTTGTCGGCGCCCAGTGCTCGTCGCACCAGACCAACGGCGCCGTAAACAATTCCGGACAGGATGGTTGCCACCAAGCCGATCGCCCAGAGGGTCGCCGGCTCTCCCCGACCCATTGACCCAACAAGGTAGACGCCGAGCCCTTTCACGCCACCCAAAAATTCACCGAGGATCGCACCAAGGAAGGCAGCGGGCGCCGAAATTTGAATACCGGAGAGCATGTCGGGCACGGCGGCGCGCACCCGAACTAAAGCGAGAGCGCGGAGGCTTCCGCCGCCCGAGGCGCGCACTACCTCCAATGCGTCACCGGGGGCGTTCGCTAGGCCAACGCTGGTGGCAATCATGGTCGGGAAAAAGACAAGAAGGATGGCGAGCGCGACTTTGGGCCAGTCACCATCAAAGGCGACACCAAGTATGGGCGCGACAACAACAACCGGTAAACAAAACAACACAACAACAAGAGGCCGCAGAAGGCGCTCGGTTGCGGGAACAAGAAGGAAGAGAAAGGCCAGGATGATGGCCGCAGCGTTGCCGATCACAAACCCAAGGCCGGCCGTGCGCGCCGTCGAAAGAATGTGCGCCGGGTAGACGTCTTTGTTATCCCACCACGACTGCACGATGGCAGTGATCGGGGGAAACGCTCCGTTGCCAATTAGGGCGAGCCTCCCGACAAGTTCCCACAGCGCGAGGGTGACGAGCACAACGACGGCGCTAGTCACTACCGCCTTCCGTGGGCCGCTGCCGGAGCGCATGGATAAGGTCACCGCGTCGGCTCGCTCACCGGGATGCCGCCGGCAATGGCGGCCGCTAGTCGGGACGACACGTAGTCGCACACTTCATGAAATTCGGGGGTGCGCATCAGGTCGGCATCGCGGGGGCGAGCAAAGGGGATGTCAACAACTTCCACGACACGACCGGGCCGAGCGCCCATCACTACAACCTGGTCGGAGAGGAAGACCGCTTCAGAGATCGAGTGGGTGACCATTACCGTGGTGTTGCGTCGTTCCAGCCAAATCCGCTGCAACTCCAGGTTCATCGAAGTCCGCAGCAGCTCGTCAAGAGCACCAAACGGTTCATCCAGTAGGAGCAACTGTGGGTCGAGAACAAGAGCGCGAGCGATCGAAACACGTTGCCGCATTCCACCGGACAGCTGCGCGGGTTTGGCATTTTCGAATCCGGCGAGCCCTACTAGCGCGATGAGTTCGTCAATTCGCTGACGGTTGACGGGTTTACCCGCCGCTTCCAGGGTGAGCGCAATGTTGCGTCGAGTGGTGCGCCAGGGCAGCAGGGACGGGTCTTGGAAGGCGACCCCGACCCGTCCCGCTTTCCGCAGTACGGCTGGCGCTGCGCCGTCGACTTCCACGGTCCCGGTTGTGGGTGTGTCGAGGTCGCCGAGAAGGCGCAGGAGCGTTGACTTGCCGCAACCCGATGCCCCAATGAGGCTGGTGAACGAGTGCTCTGGCAGGTGAAGATCAACTTGATCGAGTGCGAGAACCCCGGTGGTGGGGTCGCCGTAGCGGCGACTTACTCCCGTAAGAGTGATGCCGGTCATACGCTCACAACACGATCGCTGCCCAAACCGGCACGCAATTCGATAATGGGAGGTAAATTCTCGTGTTCGGTGCCGGGGATCATCTCCCAACGCACCCGCCCCGGCTCGCGCTCGGGTGAAGCAACGCGAATGGTGCGCCGGG
>DASYMY010000499.1:0-2723 GCA_036008825.1 Glaciihabitans sp. | reverse complement strand
GCGGTACTTGCCTGGCTGGTGTCGGCCGCACTTCTGGGCCAGCCCCTGCCGATCTTTGCCGCCATCGCGGCTCTGCTGGTGGTACAACCGAGCGTCAACCAGTCGCTGTCCCGCGGTATCGAACGCAGTATCGGCGTCATCCTTGGGGTGATCCTGGCCTCCGTTGTTGGTTTCCACTTCGGCACAGCTAGCTGGATCGTTTTGGGTGTTGTGGTGCTGTCCCTGCTGCTTGGCTGGGCCTTACGTCTTGGTCCAGGGTCAGCGAATCAGATTCCCATCAGCGGGATGCTGATGCTGTCCATCGGTGCCGGCACTCCTGCGTATGCGTTGGACCGTGTTCTTGAGACCATCATTGGTGCGGCGGTGGCAATGATTGTTAACGTCACCATCGTGCCGCCGGTGCTGCTGGTACCCGCCCACGTTGCCGTTGGGCGCCTTCTGCGCGAATGCGCCAGTTCGTTGGAGCGATTGTCAACCAGCCTGAGCGAACCACAGAGCGCGGCCCAGTTGGATGAGTTGATGGTGAAAGTTCGCGACCTCCGCACCCTCGACGCCACGGCTATTTCCGCCATCGCGACCGCAGAAGAGTCACTCACGCTGAACCCGCGCCGCGGCCACCACCGTCGGGTTCTCGAACGCGATGCAGAACTCCTCGCCCGGCTGAGTGTTCTGGTTCGGCGCATCATCGGAATGGCCCGCGCCGTTCACGATCACTACTCGCTGAGCTTGCACGAGGAACCCACCGTGCAAGACATCGCCCGTGAGCTGAACCGCGCCGCGCACGATCTGCGTCTGCTGGGACAAGACCCCACAAACGGTGACCGCGACGAGCAGACGCCACCCGAAGACCTACTTCCCGCCCTCACCTCGCCGCTGATGATCCCGCGTCCGAACCTTGCACACTGGGTGCTCATTGGTTCGCTGATGGAAGATATGCGTCGTGTGCGTGAAGAAATTATTGGAACGGAAGACGAGTGAGTCTGTCCGCCCAGTACGCACCGTATCCGCTTGATACCAATTCAACTGAGGCCGGATTTACCCGTACCGAGTTGACCACGGATCTCGGTGTCACCGTTATCCACCACAAACGCACCAGTTCTTCCACCCGAGCAACCCTGTTTCTTCACGGTGCCGCCGGCTCGTGGACAACGTGGACGCCGATGCTCACCACCGCCGACGCCTCCGACGCACCCATTGAAAACCCGATCCTCCTCGATCTGCCGGGGTGGGGTGCTGCCACCCTCACCGCCGATCCGAACTCCATTGACCTTGAGGCTGGCTGCGCTGTGGTGAAGGAGTGCGCGGAAGAATTGGGCTACACCGAGTGGGATGTTGTTGGCCACTCGATGGGTGGGTTTATCGCGCTGCACATGGGCGCACTGTGGCCGCAAAACGTGATGTCGATCGGTGTGATCTCAGCCACTGGGCGCTCAATTGTCGCCAGTGTGGGGCATCCGCTTCGCAATTTTTCGCGCGTTCCGGCATTCACCCTGCTCTGGAAGGGAATGTCGGTGCTCACTGCGCTGGGCTTCAGCGGTGCTCGTCTGATTCGTCTGGTGCGCAGGTTGGGATTGATGCGGTGGTTTGTGAGTCCGCTGTTTCGGTTTCCCCGTCGAATTGACGCAAGCGTTATCAACGCTTTGGGCACGGAACTTCGACCCCGCCCGTTCACCATTGCCGCCCGGTTGGTGCGCGGATACACCCTTGAGGAACACTGGTCGGCCATTCAGTGCCCCGTCCGTGCGGTGGGCGGCGACAGTGATGTGTTCTCCCCCGTCGACGATCTGCGACACCTGGCCAGCGTCATCCCCACAAGTCAGGTCGCAATTCTCGAAGACTGCGGGCACTTCGCGGCCATCGAGCGGCCACACCAGGTACTCAGCGCGCTCGGTTACCACGCACCCGTCTAGCCCTAAGCGTTATTTGTGCCAGGCGGATGTCTCTCCCGACAGCTCCCGGCGCACCGTGAGCAGCCGCAGCGCGGCATCGTCAATCGTCGACTCCTCGATGGTTCCGCCCAAAACCGCCTCGGTGATGGTGTCGATGATGCGGTCGGGGTCGGCGCCGATGGCTTGCGGATTGGTGGGCAGCACATACAGCAGCATGGTGGCCCCGGCGCGTAGGGCCGCGACAGCGTTGAGTGCAGCATCGGAATAGTCGGGGTTGCCCGAGTCCTGAAGCATCCGCATGTCGTCGGTAATAATGATGCCGTCGAAGCCCAGTTGGTCTCGCAAAATGCCATTCCACACGGCCGACAGTGAGGCTGGTTCGGAATCGATGGCTGGGAACAATAGGTGGCCGAGCATCACCATTTCTGCGCCGGCGTCGATTCCTGCCCGAAACGGGACGGCATGACCTGTCAACCATTCGTCGAGGGTCAACGCGGATTGCGGAATACTCGAGTGGGAATCGCCCGGCATTGCGCCGTGACCTGGAAAGTGTTTAAGGGTAGACAGCACGTGTCCGCGTTCGCCTTCGACGGCGGCGGCGACCCGTGCGGCTGCGCCTTCAGCTGTGGTTCCGAGAGCGCGAGGGTAGATAAACGAGGCGGTGTCGGCTGTCTGGTCGGCGACAATACCGAAGTTGACGTCGACTCCGAGGCGTTCCAATAGCATTGACCGGTCGGTGAACGCGACCCGAGATTGCTCGGGATCCTCAAACTTCAACGTGCTCGCCGCTTGCGCTTGGTCGGAGTCAATACGGCGAACGATGTCACCCTCTTG
>DASYMY010000498.1:0-4641 GCA_036008825.1 Glaciihabitans sp. | reverse complement strand
CCCTAGCACCATGAAGTACAACAACGTCATTCCTGCCACCTCTCGCGTTTGTATCATCCGAACGATACATAAATGTATCACTCGACTGATACATCACCCGTCGCCTTTGCGGATGGAATGGCTGGCGACTGGCTGGGCTGCTCCCTCAGTCTGTTCCACTGTTGAGGCCGGGCCCTGGAATCTTCTTCGTTCCTGTGCTCCGAACTGATGCGGTGGGCTGAGGGTTGCAGCACTTAGTTGGCCAAACTGTCCAACCAGGTGCTGCGCAGCCGCAGAGCGCGCTCGGCGCTGCCAAGCGCTGTCGCGACACCGAGCGAGATGTTGGCCCAGAGTGGCAGCCGCAATGGTGATTCGAACTCGCCGAACGCATCCTGGATCGGCGGGATCTGCGAGATTGGGTCGATCAGCTGGAGCAGTCCCAGCGTGACTCCCACGATCACAAAGACCGTCGAGACGACTGCGATGATCCAACTCAGGCGAGGACTTTCGCGTTCGAGACGAGCCCTTCGCCCCTCGGCCGAGGCGGGATTTGGTGTTAGTAAACGTTCCGACCCATCGGCGCTGACGTAATGGCACCGCTTGACTCCGAATCCTCCGACAGCCACGTCAATAGTGCCCCCGTCGACAGCGAAGCGAGCCGGCAGCTTGGCTAGCGCCTGCTGTCGGCTGTCACGGTACAGCCTGGCGCGCACTTCGCCGTCGTGACCATCACCCCAGTGTCGGATGTCGATCGCGTAGTCGGCATCCGCTGTGGTGAGGAGGAACAGGGAGCGACTAAACAGCTGCCACCAGCGCAACCGCTTGAGGGGTTGACCGTCTCCCGGCCGAACCCGTCGCTCTGCTCGACGCTCACGCCATCCCTGCATTGCCTCTGTCCCTTCATCACCACGCTCTAGCACGCTGTAATAGTCAATCGGATGAAACCGTAGCACAGTGTGCTAGTAGGCTGGTCCTGGAGGACAAATGGATGCGGACGACAGTGGCACTTCAGGAACACGCGACAGGATTCTGATCGCGGCAGCGACCATGCTCGGTGAAGACCCCACAGCCCGATTGAGCGTGCGGGCTGTTGCCGCTCGAGCCGGTGTCAGTACGGGTTCTCTGCGCCACTTCTTTCCCACCCAGCAGGTATTAATCGACACCGTGGTCGCGGGTATCTACCGGCTTGCTGCGGTTGGTGAGCCCATCCGCGACACGTCGATACCAGCGGAGGACCGCCTTATCGCCTGCCTGCAGCAGATCCTCGGGCATGTTGGAACGGGGGAGCAAGCGCGCGAGATGTGGCGGGGGCTCAGCCAGGCGTACTTTGAGCACGCAACATCAGCGAATGATGCTGAGACCTATCTCGCCCTAGAGCGCGGTGGTCGGCATCATATTGAGCAGTGGCTGCACGTGCTGAGGGACGAGGGTGCACCCGTAACGCACGACATCGAAGGGTCGGCGCGATTTTTGAGTTCGGTCCTCAACGGCCTGTCCATCGAGCGCGCGCTTCCCGCCGATGGACCCCGCGCCACGTTTGAGCATGAGACCCTGCGCCGTGCCGTGACCGCCGTGCTCGGTGCTGATGGCGAAGCGCCTAACGCGCAGCAGCTCTAAGGCTGGCGGTCGATCGCGGAGTCTTCGTCCTCGTCGGGGTTGGTCTCACCGTTCACCCGACGGGCGACGATGGACTGCGCAACGGCGTCCCGCTGCTCGCGGAAGAAGATGTACGAGACACTGAAGCCAATAGCTGCGGCAGCCAGAGTCGACCACAGCCAGGGCACACCAATAAGCATCAACACGATGAAGGTGACCGCAAACAAACCGAGGCGGATGACGCTGTACAGGATCCAGGGACGCACCTGACCAGTGTAAGTCGCCCACTAATGTTCACCTCACAGTGACCTCGGGGTCTTCCCCCAGCCATTGGTAATACACTCGACATATGGCTCGATTGTTGGTGGTGTTGATTGGCGTACTCGTCGCATTCACCGTTTTTGCCCTGATCGATCTGGTGATGACGGAGAAGTCGCGAGTACGAGCGTTGAATAAGCCCTTGTGGGCGCTCGTCATCATCATCCTGCCCGCCCTCGGTGGCATTCTCTGGTTGGCCCTCGGCAAATCCCGCAACGGACCGTCGAAGCCCGCCCGCAGCACAGCCCCCGACGACGACCCCGAATTTTTGAAGGGTCTGAACCGCGACAAGGACCAGGACGAACGTATTCGCCGTCTCGAACAGGAGCTGTCCGAGCTCGACGATGACTCCAAGCCGGAGTAGCGTGCCCGCCACCAATCTTTCGGTGGCCCTGATCGACGAATACCTGGCCCTCGGACTGCGTGACGTAGTGCTGAGCCCCGGTTCCCGCTCGCAAGCCCTCGCCCTAGTAGCCGCCGAGTACGAACGCCGCGGACTGCTGCGCCTGAGGGTGCGCATCGACGAGCGCGTTGGGGCATTTCTCGCCCTCGGACTCGCCGTTGAAACGAGCACCCCGGTACTCGTTATCACCACCTCAGGCACCGCCGTCGCGAACCTGCACCCGGCCGTGCTCGAAGCCCACCACTCCGGGGTGCCGCTGATCATTGCCAGCGCCGACCGCCCCACCGAGCTACGGGGCATCGGCGCCAACCAGGCCACCAACCAACCCGGAATCTTCGGCACCGCCGTCACCCACTATTGGGACAACCCGGCTCCAGAAGGCAATGATTTCGAGGCGGATGCCGCAGCGCAACTGGCCCGTGACTCCTGGGCCGCAGCAACAACCGGTCACCGCGGACGCCCCGGCCCCGTGCAGGTAAACCTCGCTTTCAGGGAACCGCTCTCCGGACCGATCCCCGTCAGCGCGGCCTCCCTCGCCCGCGAGAGCAACGCGGCAATTGCCCCAAGTTCGGCGTCTGCCCCCGCGGTGCAGTCTGTGCCGACCGCCCCAACAGCGGCGACCGCTCCCGTCGGTGACGTCGTTGATATTGCACCGACCGATTCCGGCACAGTGGTAATCGCGGGAGCCGGCGCAGGTGAGCACGCCGAAGCCGCTGCCCGCGCGCTCGGCGCCCCACTTCTGGCCGAGGTCAGTAGTGGCGCCCACTTTGGCCCAAACCTTGTGGTCGCCTACCGCGAACTACTCGCCGAGCCCGGCTTCGGCGACCAGATCAGCCGGATCATCGTTTTTGGTCACCCCACACTGAGCCGCGAGATTCCGGCCCTTATCTCTCGAGCGGATGTCACCACCACCGTGGTGCGCAGCGCTGGCGCGGACGACTACAACCCCGGCCACCGGGTCGCCATCTTCGCCGACACACTCCGCATCAGCGACGGCAGCTCAGCGCCAGCCGCCGCGCAGCACACGCAGCGGCAATCCCGTGCCTGGGTTGGCCAGTGGGTGTTTGCCTCCCGCAGCATCACCGACCCCGCCCCCGACGAACTCCCGGTTGACCTGAACAACGCCCAGTTCGCGCGCCGCCAGCTGGCGATTGTGCGCGAAAGTGTCACCCGCCGCATGTTGGTAGAGGCCGTCTGGCGCTCTACTTGGCCGCACGACCGTCTGGTACTCGGCGCCTCCCGTCTGATCCGCGAAGCCGACCAGGTTGTCTCCGGCAAAAAGATCCGTGTGCACGCCAATCGGGGGCTCGCCGGAATCGACGGCACCATCGCCACCGCCCTCGGCATCGCGCTCGCCAGCCAGGCCACCTCAAGCACCACCGGCGGCACCACCCGGGTACTCATTGGCGATATCACGGCCCTGCACGACGTGGGCGCCCTCCTGCTCGGTGGCGGCGAAATCCGACCGCGCATCCAGGTCATTGTCGGCAACGACGGCGGTGGCACCATCTTTGACGGACTCGAAGTGGGCAGCGCCGGTGCCACACCAGCACTCGACCGGGTGATGTTCACCCCGCACGACGTTAATTTCGAGCAGCTGGCCGCCGCCTACGGGTGGAACTACCTCAGAGTGCGCACCCGGGGTGAGATGGACGAGGCGCTGGCGTCATCCGCCGGTCCGCAATTGATTGAAGTTGTGCTCGCCCGCTTATAAAAAAGCTGGTTAGCCGAACACCTCAACGATGGGGCGGAACTTCATTTTTGTTTCGGCCAACTCCATGTCGGGGTCGGAGTCGGCGACAATTCCGGCTCCCGCGTACGCCGTGATGGTGTTGTCGGTTGACACTTCGGCGCAGCGCAACGCGACAGCCCATTCGCCATCGCCGTCGGCGCCGACCCAGCCGACCGGTCCGGCGTAGCGGCCGCGGTCGAATGGCTCCAGCTCGGTGATGAGGCTGAGGGCGGCACGGGTGGGGGTTCCGGCGACCGCAGCCGTTGGGTGCAGCGCCGCAATCAGGTCGAGGGAGGTGGCGCCGTGGGTGAGCGTGCCTTCAATATCGCTGGCCAGATGCCACAGGTTCGGCAGCTTGAGGGTGAACGGCAGCTCGCTGGTGGTCACGTTGCGGCTGTGCGGCTTTAGCGAGGTGAGCAGGCTCTGCAGGGCGTACTGGTGTTCGTCCTGGTCCTTGGTAGAAGTCGCCAGCGCGACCGCCGCCTCCTGATCCTCCAGTGCGTCACCACCGCGCGCCGTGCTGCCGGCGAGAACGCGTGCGGTGACGGTTCCGTGGTTGGCGGTGATCAGCGTTTCGGGGCTGGAGCCGATAAGGCCATCAACGGCGAAGGTC
>DASYMY010000497.1:0-11718 GCA_036008825.1 Glaciihabitans sp. | reverse complement strand
CCGGCGAAGTCGAAGTAACCGACTACTCCCCCGTACACACCGCGCTGCGCTGGCTCAAGCTCGTCAATAATTTCCAGTGCACGCGGTTTCGGTGCGCCGCTGAGGGTGCCGGCGGGGAATGTTGCCCGGAACACGTCGATCGGGCTCGCCGTCGGCAGCAGGCTGCCTTCGACGGAGGATACGAGGTGCATGATGTGGCTGAACCGTTCGACCTGCATAAATTCGGTCACTTCGACGGTTCCCGGTGCGCACACCTTGAGCAGGTCATTACGGGCCAGGTCAACGAGCATCAGATGCTCTGCTTGCTCTTTTTCGTCGGCGAGCAGCTCATCTGCAAGATGTTGATCGACTTCTGGCGATCCTCCCCGTGGACGAGAGCCTGCGATGGGGTGCATCGAGACGTGGTTGTCCACCACTTTGACGAGCGCTTCGGGTGAAGAGCCGATGATCGAGTACGGCTCCCCTGCCGGATCGAGCAGCGTCAACAGGTACATGTACGGGCTGGGGTTCAACGACCGCAATACCCGATACACGTCAATCGGCTCGGCGGTGATCTCATGATCAAAGCGTTGCGAGATCACAACCTGAAACACGTCACCATCACGGATGTATTGTTTGGATCTCTCTATGGCCGCTGCGAATTCGGCGGGCTGTACCCGTGGGATGGGAGTCGGAGCTACCGTCAAATCCACCTCAGCCAACCACGCTTCTGATGGCTTTGCCAGCGCGGCCTGCATGGCGTCAAGGCGTTCTTGAGCGTCAGCAAACAAGGTTGCAGGGTTGTCTGTGCCATCATTCAGCGCCGCGGCGATGAGCAGCACAGAACCGGTGCGGTGGTCGATCACCACTAGCTCCGAAACGAAACTGAGGGCCTGACCTGGCACTGCAAAGTCGGCGGGCGGAACATTGGGAAGTCGCTCGATCTGTCGAATTGCTTCCCACCCGATGAACCCGACCAGACCACCCGTCAACGGCGGATGTCCGGATGCTTTGGGTGTAGCCCACCTTTCGTACAGGTGGCGCAGCGCTTCCAGAGGTGCCTGCGGGGCGTGCTCGCCAAACGCCCGAGAGGCGGGGAGCCCGTAATCGAGCCACGTGGCTACGTTGTCGGTTTGGGTGAGGACGCCGAAGGAGCGCACACCAACAAAAGAGTAACGAGACCAGATCCCGCCCTGCTCGGCGGATTCAAGGAGAAAGGTGCCCGGTTTGCCCAACGCGAGCTTCCGGTAGATACCGACGGGTGTCTCGCCATCGGCAAAAAGCTCACGGATGACGGGAACAACTTTGTGGCCGGCAGCGACCCGAGCTTCGAAGTCGGCGACGCTCGTGCTACTCATCGGGTTCTCCCCTGTGTGGGTTGAGCGGGTCAACATCAAAACATGCGTGAGCGCCGGTGTGGCAGGCGGGGCCGTGCTGGTCAACCGTCAACAGAAGCGTGTCTGCATCACAGTCGAGGGCGGCAGCGCGCACATATTGGCGGTTTCCGCTGGTGTCGCCTTTGCGCCAAAACTCCTGCCGGCTGCGTGACCAAAAGGTGACTCGTCCTTCGGTGAGGGTGCGACGCAGTGCTTCCGCGTTCATGTAACCAAGCATGAGCACCTCGAGGGTGCCTTCTTGTTGAATGATCGCGGGCAGCAAACCGTTGTCGTCGAATCTGGCTCGATTGATGACGGCGCCAACCGTTTCGTCCGTGAGGGCTGGGCCGAGGCTGTCGGTCATCGTGTGGTGATCCCTGCGTCAGATAGGGCGCCTTTAACGTCGCCTACGGTCAATTCGGCGTTGTGGAAAACGGAAGCGGCCAGAACGGCGTCGGCGCCGGCCGAGATGGCGGGTGCAAAGTGTTCGAGCGCTCCGGCACCTCCGCTGGCAATGACGGGAACGGTGCTCAGCGCACGCATCGCAGAAATAAGCTCTAGGTCGAACCCATTTTTGGTGCCGTCGGCGTCAATGGAGTTCACCAGAAGCTCGCCCGCGCCACGCTCAATTGCATCGCGAGCCCAGGCAAGCGCGTCAAGGGTTGTCTCGGTACGTCCACCGTGGGTAGTGACAACAAAACCCGACTCGGTGGTGCTGCTGCGCTTGACGTCGAGGCTGAGGACGAGAACTTGGGCGCCGAATCGGTCTGCGATTTCGCCGATCAGGTCGGGGCGCGCAATGGCGGCACTGTTGACCCCCACTTTGTCGGCGCCGCTACCGAGCAGGCGCGAGACGTCCTCCGTTTTACGGACTCCCCCACCCACTGTGAGAGGAATGAAGACCTGTTCGGCGGTTGCCCGAACAACGTCATACATGGTGTCCCGGTTGTCAACCGTTGCGGTGACGTCGAGGAAGGTGATCTCGTCGGCGCCCTGCTCGTAGTATTTACGGGCTAACTCGATGGGGTCACCGGCGTCGCGCAGGTTGAGAAAGTTGACACCTTTGACGACGCGTCCGGCCGCAACGTCAAGACACGGGATTACGCGTACGGCGAGTGTCATGGTCAGATCCGTGCCGCGTGAATGGAGCTCACGAGGATGGCGCGGGCGCCAAGCTCGTACAGCTTGTCCATCACCTGGTTTGTGTCAGCACGTGGGACCATCGCGCGCACTGCCACCCATTGGGTGTCGTGCAACGGTGAGACGGTCGGAGACTCAAGGCCCGGCGTGATCTGGGTTGCTGCGTCAAGAATTGCGACAGGCACGTCGTAGTCCATCAGAACGAACTGGCGGGCCACCAGCACTCCCTGCAGTCGACGCTGAAGGGTGGTGATCCCCGCAATGTCGCTTCCGGCACTGATCAGTACTGCGCTGGATTCGAGAATGACGGGTCCGAAGATTTCGAGCCCCTGCGCACGCAACGTCGAGCCTGTCGACACCACATCAGCGACGGCATCCGCTACTCCGAGGTTCACGGCAGATTCAACCGCCCCGTCGAGTTTGACGAGGGTTGTGGTCACCCCTTGGGCTGCAAGGAAGTCGCCAACAAGGCCGGGGTAGCTTGTGGCGACCCGTTTGCCTTCGAGTTCGCTCAGTTGGGTGAACGCGCCGGCGGGGCCAGCGAAACGGAAGGTGGAGTCTCCGAAGTCGAGGCTGGTGATTTCTTTCGCGGTTGATCCAGAGTCCAGCAGCAGGTCACGGCCGGTGATTCCAACGTCGAGGGCGCCTGATCCAACATAGGTGGCGATGTCGCGGGGGCGGAGGTAAAAGAACTCGACGCCATTGCGGGGATCGGCGACGTTGAGCGCGCGTGGGTCGCGTCGCCCGCTGTATCCGGCCTCGGAAAGCATTTCGGCGGCGGTTTCACTGAGCGAGCCCTTGTTGGGCACGGCAATTCTTAGCATGGTGGGTCTTTTCGATTCGAAACGGGTGTGGTCGCTGGGTGCTCCCTACAGATGTCGGTACACGTCGTTGGGGGTGAGCCCTTTGGCGACCATCAGAACCTGCAAGTGGTAGATGAGCTGCGAAATTTCTTCCGCCGTTTCACGATCGGACTGGTACTCGGCGGCCATCCACACTTCCGCCGCTTCTTCGACAATCTTTTTGCCGATGGCGTGTACACCGGCATCGAGCTCAGCAACAGTGCCAGAGCCCTCGGGGCGGGCAATAGCTTTGTCGCTCAGCTCACGGAACAATTCGTCGAAGGTTTTCACGGGACAACGCTACCGGATACCGGCGGCGTTGCCCCGCGACGAGACAGTTCAGAGAGTTACTTCACACCCAGCAGGTCAATAACGAAGGTGAGGGTGCGTCCGGAGAGACGGTGTCCTCCGCCGGCGGGGCCGTAGGCGAGGGCGGGCGGGCAGATCAGCTGACGACGTCCGCCGACCTTCATTCCGGGGATGCCTTCCTGCCAGCCCTTGATCAGGCTTGCAAGCGGAAAGTTGATCGACTGGCCGCGGCTCCAGCTGGAGTCGAACTCTTCACCGGACTCGAAGTCAACTCCGAGATAGTGAACGTCGACGGTGGACCCGGCAGCAGCCTCGTCGCCGGTTCCTTCCTCAATGTCGATAATGACGAGGGATGTGGGCTCGGGGCCTTCGTAGAATTCAACTTCGGGCTTTGTTTTGGATGAATCAGTCATAAACCCATCCAATCAGAAGAGCGGATGCCTCGCGGCCTCAGCGCACACGAGATGCGAGTGTTTGTGCCGCCCGGGTTGCCGCCGCGCTGACACTACGTTCGTTCACCCGGGTGAGTTCGCCGTCCTCGACGATGGTTCGCCCGTGCACGATAAGCCGCGCAACCGGCGGTTGAGCTCCGAGGGTGAGCGCGGCAACCGGGTCGGCGATTCCGGCGTGCTCAACACCGTCGATTTTCCACAGGGTCAAATCGGCGAGTTTGCCCACTTCGATGGAGCCGATTTCGTGGTCTCGTCCCAGAACACGGGCACCGCCCATGGTGGCGATGTATAGCCCCTGGCGACCGGTCATGCCGTCCGCCCCTGCGCGAAGCCGGTTCATCAGAACGGATTGCCGGATTTCGCTGCCCAGCTGTCCGGACTCGTTCGATGCTGCTCCATCCACGCCAAGACCTACGGCAACACCGGCGCGCAGCAGCTGCGGGATCGGAGCGATCCCCGCCGCCAGTCGCCCGTTCGACGATGGACAATGCGCGACACCCGTCCCGGTAGCGGCAAACCGGCTAATTGCGTTGTCGTCGAGGTGCACGCAGTGCGCCATCCAGACATCGTCGCCGAGCCAACCGAGGTCTTCGAGATACTCGGTGGGCGTTTTGCCGAACTTCTCTTGGCAGAAGGTATCCTCTTCAACCGTTTCCGACCCGTGAGTGTGTAAGCGCACTCCCAACTGTCGGGCAAGGGTAGCGGATTCACTGAGCAAGGCGGATGTCACCGAAAACGGCGAGCACGGCGCGATGGCGATCTGCACCATCGCCTCCCGGCTGGGGTCGTGGTAGCGCTCGACGGCCTGCGCACTGGCCTGCAGCGCGGCCGAGGTGGTTTCCACGGCGAAGTCCGGTGGCAGCCCGCCCTGGGAACGGCCGAGGTCCATGGATCCGCGAGTGCCGTGCAACCGCACCCCGATTCTGCCTGCCGCCGCAACAATGCCGCCGAGGATATCGCCGCTGTTCTTGGGAAAGACGTAGTGGTGGTCGGCCACGGTCGTGCATCCGGATTTTGCGAGGACGGCCATGGCCGCTTCCGCGCCGGCTTCGACCAGGTCGGCGTCGATAAGTGACCAGGCGGGGTAGAGGGCGACAAGCCAGTTGAACAGGATGTCGTCTTGAGCCCAGCCGCGGGTGAGCCACTGGTAGAGGTGGTGGTGGGTGTTGACCAGCCCGGGGGTGAGCAGGTGGCCTGTCCCATCGAGAATCTCGAGTCGGAGCGCATCGCGGTATGGCTGGCCGTCCGGAGCGTGGCCGGAGATCGCCCAGGCGGGCGCCGCCCCTGCGCCGACGGCAACGATGATGCTGTCGTCGTACACGACATGCCCGGTGGGGTGTTCGGTTCCGGCAGCGTCAACGGTCGCAATTGTTGCGCCAAAGATGATGGTGCGGCGAAGCGGTTCGCTCGACATGGTGCTCCCCCGGGTTGGGCAGGTTTTAGTGAACGTGGACGGCTGCAGCGGCTGTGCGAAGCGCCACGATTTGTTCGCTTGGGTCCGCCGCGCGGAAGACACTGGATCCGGCCACAAAGGTGTCTGCCCCGGCGTCTGCTGCGATGGCGATGGTGGTCTCGGTGATTCCCCCATCAACCTGGAGCCAGACGTCGAGACCCTTGGCGGTGACGGTTTCGCGCAGCAACGCCAATTTGGGCATGGTCGATTCCATAAAGGTTTGACCGCCGAACCCCGGCTCGACCGTCATAACTAGTACTTGATCGAACTCGGGCAGCAGCTCCAGGTAGGGCTGCACATCGGTTCCTGGTTTGAGAGCAATCCCTGCGCGCGCACCAATTTGGCGCAGGCGGCGGGCCAATGCCACTGCATCTGCTGCTGCCTCTGCGTGGAAGGTCACCGAGTACGCTCCAGCCTCGGCGTATCCGGGGGCCCAGCGGTCAGGATCGTCGATCATCAGGTGCACGTCTAGTGGGCGTGGGCTGACTTCCTGCAAGCGTTCTACGACGGGCAGCCCGAAGGTGAGGTTTGGCACAAAGTGGTTGTCCATGATGTCGACGTGCACCAGGTCGGCGTTGGCAATGCGCTGCAGTTCAGATTCCAGGTTCGCGAAATCAGCGGCCAGAATGCTGGGGTTGATCCGTAGGGGGGAAGTCGATTCGGACACACTTACACCTTTCGCAAAAGCTGGATGAACATGGCATCGGTCCCGTGACGGTGCGGCCATAGCTGCACGTGTTGCGCTTCGGGGAGGTCAAGGTTTTCCCGAGTGAACTCCGCGACGATGGCCTGGGTTTCGAGCTTTTCTACCGTACCTGCCGCGCGACGCAATGCGCTCTGCACAATGACTTTGGTCTCCCCCAGATGCGGGGAGCAGGTGACGTAGGCGAGAACTCCGCCCGGCTTGAGAGCGGCGATGGCCGCCTCAAGCAACGGAAGTTGCAGCGCGGCGAGATCGGCAACATCCTTGGGCTTCTTCCGCCACCGCGCCTCGGGTCGGCGTCGTAGTGCGCCCAGTCCTGTGCACGGCGCGTCGAGAAGGATGCGGTCGAAGGTGCCCGGGTGGGTCTCGGCGATGGTGGTGCCATCCAGCTCCCACACCTCCGGCGTGGGCGTGAACACAGCAAGAGCGTTGCGGACGAGTTCGGCCCGAGCGGGCACCAGCTCGTTGGCGATAAGCGTTGCCCCACCCGCAGCGGCCTCAGCCGCGAGCAATGCGGCCTTTCCGCCGGGGCCAGCGCACATATCAAGCCACACTTCGCCGGGCTGTACCGGCTGGGCGCGGCTGAGCGCGAGGGCTGCGATTTGGGAGCCCTCATCTTGCACTCGTGCAGTGCCGTGACGGACAGCATCCAGCTTTGACGGGTCGCCGCCGTCCAGTGTCGCGCCAACAGGCGAGAACGGGCTCGCATGCGCGTCCAGGTCAGTCACCTCGGAGTGGCCAGGCAGCGCGACCAAGCTGACCCGCGGCGGAACGTTGTCAGCCTCCAGCAGGGTAGGTAGCTCGCTCTCGCGGCCCTCCGCCGTGAGAGCTTGGCGGAAGGCACGAATGACCCACTGTGGATGCGAATATTCCAGGGCGGATGCCTCATCGTCGCTGGTCACCGTGGCAAGCACTCGATGGTGCCAGTCATCCGCTTCGGTTCGGGTAATTGTGCGCAGGACGCCGTTAACGAATCCGGTCGCTGAGTTGGATCCAACCGTTTTGGCCAGCGATACCGCTTCGTCAACGGCGGCGTGCGAGGCGACACGCAGCGAAAGGATCTGGTGGCAGGCCAGCCGGAGAACATCGAGAATGGCTGGGTCAATTTTGTCGGCAGGCCGGTTGGCGGCGAGTTCGATGACCTTGTCGTAGTAGCCCTGCATACGCAGGGTGCCGTAGGTCAACTCAGTGGCGAAACCGGCGTCGGCGTCAGAGAGGCGCGCGCGTTCGAGTCGCACCGGGAGCAAGAGGTTGGCGTACGCGTCGGATTCTCGAACGGCCATAATCACGTCGAGGGCGATGCGGCGGGCGGGCTGAACCTGGCCTTGGCTGGGTTTTGAGCCCTGGGCGGGTTTGTGGTGTGTGTTCATTCGGCTTCCGTTCCACTTCCTGCGGGTCTTCCGCGCCACCAATCTGCTGCCGCCATGGCTTTTTTGCCGGCGGGGTGCACCTGCACGAGTTGGATCGGGTCTGTTGTTGTGCCAACAAGTACGGCCTTGTTCTCGAACCCGAAGTGTCCGGGGGCCAGACGTGAACTGTTTCGGGCAATAGCCGCGTCAAGTACTTTGAGTCGCGCGCCGTCTAGCGTGGTAAACGCGCCGGGTTCTGGGGTCACCCCACGGATGATGTTGCTGACGTGTTCGGCGGGGGCGTTCCAGTCGATTTTGCCGTCGGCGAGGGTGAGTTTGGGAGCCAGGGTCACGTCGCCCGCCTGAGGTTCGGCGTGTATCGAATTGTCGGCGATGCCGTTGACAACCCGCAGGAGAAGTTCTGCGCCGGAGAGCGATAGTGAGTCCAGCAAATGTCCCGCCGTCTCCACGGCGCCAATGGACTGGGTCAGTTGCCCGTACACGTCCCCGGCGTCGAGTTCTTCCACCAGCTGAAAGACGGAGGCGCCGGTGATGTCGTCTCCGGCCATAATGGCGCGCTGCACGGGCGCAGCCCCGCGCCAGCGTGGCAGGAGGGAGAAGTGCAGGTTGATCCAGCCGAGGCGGGGCGCACTGAGAAGCGGTTCGCGCAACAGTCCGCCGTAGGCCACGATGACACCCAGGTCGGCATTCAGCGCCTGGATGGCATCCGTTGCCTCTCCTGCCAGCTTGTTGGCTTTGATGATCGGGTAACCCAGTTCGTCGGCCGCATCGGCCACGGGCGTTGGGGTCAGTAACGCGCGGCGCCCCTGGGGCGAATCGGCGCGTGTGACAACAGAAGTGATGGTGTGTTCGCTAGCGGCAAGGGCGCGGAGGCTGGGCACTGCTGCGGCAGGGCTTCCGGCGAACACTAAAGACAGGGGTGGCATCCGTCCATTCTCTCGCGACTGAGGCCACGCCGTGACCGCGGGTTACTCGGCGAAAGGCTCGACGTCGTCAAAACGCACCCTCAGGCTGGGCGGCAGGGGTGGTCGGGGCCCTTTGACTGCGGCGGCTTTGCGCCTGCTGGTGGCGTTGCGAATAACTTCTGCACGCAATGCGGAGGCAACATCGGCACCCCGGTTGTAATCGAAGCGAACAATGGTTCGAACTGTTCCCGGTTCAGTGTCGACAGGTCCCAGGAGGTCAGAGTGAGGCACGTCGACGGCTTTCAGCGCCGTGGCAACAGCATCCACAGTGCCGGTGACGGTTGCGACTCGAACGGCGGGAGGAAAGCGTAGTCGGCGCCGATCGGCGAGTTCGGCCCTTGCATAGTCGGCTTGCCGCCAGGTGGCCAGGGTAGAGGCCAAGAGTCCCCCGACCCCAACCAGGATCGTCGGAGCACCTCTGGCCGCGAGGGCTGTAGCGTTTGACCACCAGCGAAGGCAGTCCTCACCCACTCGCAGGCTTTCACGGGCGACCATACTTTCACCGTCGAGAAGAAGCACTGCGCGGTATCCACCGGCGGCAACCGGTTCTGCTCCTCTGGTCGCGATCACCAGCGCGGGCTGGGGACCAATTGAGAGAAGTGGTCGTTCACCGTCGGCGATGAGAATGCGCACACCCGGGAATGCTCGGCCGAGGTCTTCCGCGGTGCGCCCAGCGCTGGCTCCGACAAAACGAAGTCGGGTGCCCTCACAGTTGTCGCAATGCCATTCGGCCGCAAGCGCACCGCACCATCCGCAGGCCGGTATGGCCCGGGAGCTGGACTGCCCAAGTGGGCCCTCACATTTGAGGCACCGCGCGTTTTGCCCACAGTCGACGCAGGCAAGTCGCGGCGCATATCCAGGTCGAGCGACTTGAACAAGAACCGGACCATGCTCGAGAGCGGCTTTCGCTTCCCGCCAGGCTATGGACGGGATTCGTGCCTGCGCGGCCAGACGGTCGGTGGATGTTTGTTGCGAGGTCGGGATCACTTTGGGGTGATAGGCAGGGGCGGGAGTGATGGTGCGCAGCCAGCCCACTTCGACCAGACGCTCCACTTCGGTGCTGCGCGAATGCCCGGCGAAAATCAGCGCGCAGCCCTGTTGTTCTTGTCGAAGCAAGGCAGCATCGCGGGAGTGTACATAGGGGCTGAGGGGTTCGCTGTGGAGCGGGTCGCCGTCGTCCCACAGCATGATCAGGCCCAGGTGGGTGGCGGGTGCGTACACAACGGAGCGGTTTCCGACGATGGCAAGGGCATCCCCCTCCAAACAGCGCAGGAAAGCGCGGTACCGGTCGGGGTTCGACTGGCGGGCGTCGAGCCGAACAATTCGCTCCGGCGGAAGCACCGCCTGCAGCGCGGCCATGAGCTGTTCTTGGTCGCGGTAGTCCGGAACCGCGAGGATCGCGGATTTGCCGGCTTCCAGCGACAGCGCTGCCGCCGCCGCCATGGTGGTAGCCCACTGCCCGACCCAGATTCCCTCGCTCAGTTCAGTCACCAGGGGCACAGCGTCGAGAGCGATCCGTTCGCCGCCGAGCACGGCGCTTTCGAGCCGTCCAAGTGGGTAGGAGTTCACCCGATGCGCTTCGACAGGCGGCAGCGGTGTGTGCGTGGCGGCAAGCCACGCTTTTTCTACCCGCACTTGCCGGGTAGGCACAGCCAGTCGAACAATGTCGGTTGCCGATCCTGCGGCCCGGTCGGCGGCTTTTCTGGCCAAAGTGGCGACCTCAGCGGTGAGCACCGGAATCGGGGAAACTACTCCCTCAATGTCACTGAGAACGCCGGTGTACTCTCCGGATTCGACCAGCTCAACTATGAACCCGTCCGCTATTCGGCCGGCCGATCGCAGTGGCACCCGAACGCGAACGCCGGGCACCGCCTCGGCGGCAAACTCCGCCGGAATGCGGTAGTCGAAAAGCCTGTCGAGTTGCGGCAGCGGTGAGTCTACGAGCACCCGGGCGATGGATGCTGCTGGCATGGCTACAAGTTAGCTGCGTCGCGCAGCGCGTCCACTCGGTCGAGTTTTTCCCACGTGAAGTCGGGAAGCTCTCTCCCAAAGTGACCATAGGTTGAGGTGGCCGCGTAGATTGGTCGAAGCAGATCGAGGTCACGAATGATGGCCCCGGGTCGAAGGTCGAAGACGCTGCGAATCGCATCGATGATGACTTCGTCGGCTACGTGCCCTGAACCAAAGCTTTCGACATACAAACCAACTGGCGATGCTTTACCAATGGCGTACGCCACCTGCACTTCGAGCCGGTCAGCGAGCCCAGCCGCGACAGCATTTTTGGCTACCCAACGCATGGCGTATGCGGCGGAACGGTCGACCTTGGACGGGTCTTTGCCGCTGAATGCGCCACCGCCGTGGCGGGCGGCGCCACCGTAGGTGTCGACAATGATCTTGCGACCGGTCAGGCCGGCGTCACCCTGAGGTCCGCCAATGTGGAAGACACCGGTGGGGTTGATCAGGATGCGGGCATCGGCGGAGGATAGTCCGACCCGCTCAAGCACGGGACGGATAACGAGTCGTTCCATCTCCACCCGCAGGTCAGCGGTGGAAATCAATGGCGAGTGCTGGGTGGACAGCACAACGGTCTCAACGGTGCGCGGGGTGGCCCCGTCATAGCCAACGGTGACCTGAGTTTTGCCATCGGGGCGAAGGTAGTCGACCAGTCCGGTTTTGCGCACCTCGGCAAGCCGTTCGGCCAACCGGTGGGCCAGCCAGACCGGGACGGGCATGTACTCGGGAGTCTCGGTGGTTGCGAAACCGAACATAATCCCCTGGTCACCGGCACCTTGAAGGTCATCGGCATCCGCACTGGATTCTTCTCGGCTTTCGAACGCGTTGTCGACGCCCTGCGCGATGTCTGGGGATTGACCACCGATGGAGATGGACACTCCGCAGGATCGCCCATCAAACCAGACGTCAGACGAGTTGTACCCAATGTCGGAGATTCGTTTGCGCACAATTGACGGGATATCAACGTAACCGACCGTGGTAACTTCGCCGGCGACATGAACAAGTCCCGTGGTAACCAGAGTCTCTACCGCAACGCGCGCGTGAGGGTCGACCTCGAGAAGAGCGTCGAGGATGCTGTCACTGATCTGGTCACAGATCTTGTCGGGGTGCCCCTCC
>DASYMY010000496.1:0-1632 GCA_036008825.1 Glaciihabitans sp. | reverse complement strand
CGCCCGTGAAGTAGTAGCCCTTGTAGACGTTGAGGTACGTGTCCATGTAGCGCTTGTGCGCGCCCCAGACGGTGCGGGTCATGCTGGGCCACGGCTGCTTAATGGCTAGCACACCCTCGACATCGTTGCCGTGCAGCTCCTCACCGGACACGGGGTCGATGATGGCGGGCTCGATGCCGAAGAAGGGGAGGGAGCAGGAGCCGGGCTTGGTGGGTGTTACACCCGCCAGTGGAGTGATGATGTTGGAGCCCGTCTCGGTTTGCCAGTAAGTCTAGTAGGGTTAGCATAGGCGCATGGTGTTCAACTATTTAATCGGACTCACATCAACGACATGGCACTCCTCCTTGCCGATAATCTCAAAGTACCACTTCCAGACCTCGGCGGCGATGGGTTCACCGACAGATGCCAGCACACGCAGGTTCTTCATCTGCGCCTTGACGTGCTGGTCACCGGCACGCTTGAGCAGACGCAGAGCCGTCGGCGCAACGTAGAAGTGCGTGACATTGTGCTTCTCAATCACATCCCAATAGCGCGAGAAGTTGGGGTAGGCGGGAGTTCCCTCGAAGACGACAGTAGCAATACCCAAAAGCAGCGGAGCATACACCACATACGTGTGACCGGTGATCCATCCAACATCACCTCCGCAGAAGTAGACGTCGGAGTCGTGGATGTCAAACACATACTTCCCGGTCATGGCGGCACCGAGCAGGTAGCCGGCAGTCGAGTGCATGACGCCCTTGGGCTTGCCGGTCGAGCCAGATGTGTACAGCAGGAACAGAGGGTCTTCAGCGTTCATGACCTCGGGGGCGATGTACGAAGGCCACTTGGCGACCTCCTCGTGCCACCAGACGTCGCGGCCGGCGGTCATGGGCACCTCGGCGCCGGTTCGGCGGTAGACGAGGCAGTTGGTAACGCCGGGGCATTGCTTCAGGGCCTCGTCGACGATCTTCTTGGTGCCGATGAGCTTGCCACCGCGCTTGCCCTCGTCGCTGGTGATAACGACCTTGGACTTGGCGTCGTTGACTCGGTCACGCAGCGAGTCGGACGAGAAGCCGGCGAACACCACCGAGTGCACGGCACCCAGGCGCGAGCATGCCAGGAAAGCGATGAGCGCCTCGGGAATCATGGGCAGGTAGATAGCGACGGTGTCGCCCTTCCCGACGCCCATCTGCTTGAGCACGTAGGCGGTGCGGCAGACCTCGCGCAGCAGCTCGCCGTAGGTCAGGGTGCGGCCCTCGCCCACCTCATCGGCCTCGTAGATGATTGCGGGCTTGTCCGGGTTGGCAGCAGCATGGCGGTCGACGCAGTTATACGAGGCATTGAGCTGGCCCTCGAGGAACCAGGCATTGTCGCCATTTGCGAGTGAGCCGGTGTGCACGGTCTGGAAGTCGCGAGTCCAGGTGAGGAGCTCGCGGGCGTGGCGGCCCCAGAACTTCTCGGGCTCGGTGATGGATTCTTTGTAGAGGGTCTGGTACTCCTCGAGGCCTGGGACGTTGTTAGATGTGGGAGACGAGGGGAGGAATGGAATAAAGGGCGAAAAAGAAGAAGAGGAATAGGCGGAAGGAGAGCTTGGAGGCAGGACGTACCACTGAGATGGGGTTTGCTTGGGTGTTCTAGAGGCAGGGTCAGCTT
>DASYMY010000495.1:0-3869 GCA_036008825.1 Glaciihabitans sp. | reverse complement strand
ACCCCGGAGGTGCTCGAAGCCTTGATGGTCCCCGGTATTCACCATGAGGTGGCTTTTGCTCTGATCTCCCGAGCCGGTGTGACCGAAGAGCAGCTCGCGTGGCTGGCAGAGAACACGGATAGTCCACACGCCCTCGGACGCATCGCAGGTCACCCAAAGCCAGCACAGCAACTCTCAAGGGCATCCGTGACTACGCAGCAGGTCAGGAGTGGGAAGGCTGGAGCCATCTGCACCACTACATTTCAATCATGTTGACGAAACGTGGCGTCTTGGGACCGGGGTGAACGGTGAGACTGCTGCCGTCATATAAGTTTGGCTGGTGGAGAAAAACGAACTGTACTTCGGCGACAACCTTGACGTTCTGAAGAAGTACGTAAAGGACGAGAGTGTTGATCTCGTCTACTTGGACCCTCCTTTCAACTCCAACCGCAACTACTCAGTCATCTTCAACCGCAATGGTGGCACCGCCGCTGACGACTCTGCCCAAATCGAAGCATTTGAAGATACTTGGCATTGGACCCCTGTCACGGAAGAGCAGTACGGAGACTTCGTTGCCACTGCCCCCGGCAGGGCTGCGGACGCTATCTCCGCGTTCCGAGGACTACTCGGAACGAATGACGCGATGGCGTACCTCGTAAACATGGCACCTCGATTGGTCGAGCTGCATCGCAGCCTCAAATCCACCGGATCGCTGTACCTCCACTGCGACCCGACGATGAGCCACTACTTGAAGCTCCTCCTCGACGCCGTCTTCGGACCCGAGAACTTTCGCAGCGAGATCATCTGGAAGCGGAGCAGTGCCCACAACTCAGCCAAACGCTGGGGACCCGTTCACGATGTCATCTTGTTCTACTCCAAGGGCAAAAAGTTCACATGGAACCCCATCTACCAGCCGCTCTCCGAGGAATACGCCGAAGCTTGGTATCCGGCAGTCGAAGCCGAATCAGGCAGACGATTTACTCTCGGTGACCTGACAGCAGCCGGAACCCGCACAGGCGACTCCGGGAAGCCATGGCGTGGTATCGACCCCACCACACGGGGTCGGCATTGGGCAGTTCCTCGTGGAGTGTCCGCCAAGACAGAGGGACTCGCCACACAGGACGCACTGGATGTGCTCGATGCTGAGGGGCGCATCTTCTGGAGGAAGAAACAAGACTCGATGCCGAGGTTCAAACGGTACCTCGATGAAGCCAAGGGAATTCCCGCGCAGGATGTTATTTCTGACATCGCACCCCTGACCTCCAACGCAGCCGAGCGCCTCGGTTATCCAACCCAGAAGCCTCTGGCATTATTGGAGCGAATCATCGCTGCCTCCTCCAACGAGGGCGACGTGGTGCTCGATCCGTTCTGTGGCTGCGGCACCACCGTCGACGCTGCACAGCGACTCAATCGCAAGTGGATCGGGATCGATGTCACCTACATCTCGGTGGACTTAATTCTGAAGCGGCTTCAGCACACGTACGACGACGAGGTGTACAAGGATTCCTCGATCATCGACACCATCGAAGTCACAGGCATCCCGTCTGATGTGGCTTCTGCCCAGCGGCTTTTCGAGAAGTCTCCGTTCGAATTCGAGCGCTGGGCTGTCTCGCTGGTCGGAGCGGAACCCAACCAGAAGCAGGTCGGTGACAGGGGCATCGACGGAATCGCGCGCTTCCCGGTCGATGTCAAGGGCAAGCTCGGAAAGATCATCGTGTCAGTCAAGGGTGGCAAGACCGTTCCGCCAACGTTCGCACGTGATCTGGCAGGTACGGTTCAAGCGCAAACGGATGCCGCAATGGGCGTGCTCATCACCATGGCTCCCGCCAGCCGTGGTGTGCGAGACGCCGTGGATAACGGCGGCATCTACACACACCCGACGACGCGCCAAACTTTCCCCGTGCTCCAGCACACGACCATCGCTGAACTGCTGGCAGGGAGCGGACCGAACCTGCCAACACGTATCCGTCCGTACATGCCCGCCACGAAGTTGCAGGTGAAAGAGGCAACGGAAACGCTCTTCACCTTCTAACCCCTTAAACGACAAAAGGACCCCACCCGCCACGAAGGCAAGGTGGGGTCTTTTTGTGTCCGTCTGAATCGAACGGCACCCCGTGTAGCTATGCTTTCGGCTCCGAAGCCAAGAACGGCAAGAACTTCTTGAGCATCTCGTCGACGACCGGGAGAGCCATCACACGCGTGATGGAACCTGCAACGATAAGGGCAGTAGCCCCCGCGCCAGTTGCCGCCTCTGGAGAGTGCTGTGTGATCGCCGTGAAGATCAAGGGAGCAGCAGACGCCGCAGCAACGATGAACTGAAAGAGGGACCTGACGGTCGTACGCCAAGGATGAAGCTGTTGAGTACTAGTAGGGACAGCGCGGTGATCCGCCATGATGATGCTCCTTACGAATGAGTGAGAATTTCGAGCAGCCGCACACCGGCTGAGAAGAGGTCTGCAAACACCAGCGCCGCCCCCACGAGAAGGACGGCGCTGAGTGCTGCGAGGATGATCCAGTACTTCATCGGAGATTCAGCACCTGACCGGGGTGAATCAGGTCCGGATTGATACCGGATTAGCCGCGATGATCTGACTCAGAGAGACACCGAACTGCGCAGCAATGCCGCTGAGCGTGTCACCGGACTCGACAACGCACTGAGTGACACCGCCAGCAGCCGGAGCCGCCACAGGGGCAGCAGCGACCGGGAGGTTCAGTACCTGACCGGGGAAGATACGGTTCGGGTCCGCGATGCCGTTCAGGGCGATAAGAGCGTTCAGGTCCACGCCGAACTGTGCGGCGATGCCGCTGAGCGTGTCTGGGTCAAGCCACAATCCGTACTGTCCAAGCCGAGCATCCCTGCGCCGTTGCCTGTTTCTGATGCCAAACCAAAACCTCGTGCACGCATCGGGTGGGCTGACCTCCCGCAATCTGTACGTTCAGCCGTAGAGTCCATGGTCGGCGGTCCTGTCGTCGAAGATCACTCTCAAGCCGGAGGCTATTCTCCCGGTAGCGCGGATCGCATCTCACCGCCACCGGCAGCCGCTTCTTCGTGAAGGCGGTAAGTAGCTCACTAAACTCCGAGTCTCCGCAGTTGCACCGCATGGAAGCGCGGATCATGAACCTGCTCCCAACGGACCTCCCCCTCCCGCAGCTCCTTGGCACACACGACGATGGCGAGTGGGTCGCTCTGGTTTTCAGCGATGTTGATGGACGGCACCCGCAACTCTCGGGCACCGATCTTCACACTGTCCTCGATGCCGTGGACTCAATATCAGCCCATCCTTTGCCTTCGCAGGCGCTTGGAGTGCTGCCTTCGCTGACAGACGAGGTGCGCGAAATATTTGGGGGCTGGGGGAGACTGCGCAGTGACTCGCACTCGGGACTCGACCCATGGGCGGTTAAGAACCACGCTTTGTTAGAGTCGCTGTCCGCTACCGCCGCAGACGCAGTGGGCGGTGATCGGCTCGCGCACGTTGACCTCCGTGCCGACAACGTTCTCATCGACAGCGAAGGCAAGGCGGTCATTGTGGACTGGCCGTGGGCAGCTCACGGCGCGTCATGGTTCGATGCGCTGTCGGTGCTCATAGATGCTCGGGTCAACGATCCATCGTGCGATACGGAGACAGCCCTCCGGGAACTTTCCGTATTCGCGTCCGCCGAGTCGCAGCAGGTGAATTCTGTGCTCGCAGCTCTAGCTGGATACTTCGTTGACAACGCCCGAAAGCCTTCACCGCCGGGTCTCCCGACTCTGCGTGCTTTCCAGCAAGCAGAAGGGGCGGCATGTCTCGCATGGCTGCGGGAACGATTGGAGTCGGATGGGATCACGGGATCAAGTCAGATTCTGTGCAAGGTTAGGCTCCCCCCGTAGATCACGGGACAGGGAACTTCCT
>DASYMY010000494.1:0-13107 GCA_036008825.1 Glaciihabitans sp. | reverse complement strand
CTTCCGACGTGCGTGCAGGAGACCCCGCCCCCGACGGCTCAGGCCCGCTTGAGACCGCCCGCGGTATGGAAATCGGACATGTGTTCCAGCTCGGCCGCAAGTACGCCGAAGCCCTCGGACTCAAGGTTCTCGACGAAAACGGCAAACTGGTCACCGTCACCATGGGCTCGTACGGCATCGGCGTTACCCGCATCCTCGCCGTCATCGCCGAAAGCAACAACGACACCAAGGGCCTCATTTGGCCTCGCAACGTCAGCCCGTATGACGTGCACGTTGTCGCGGCTGGCCGCGAAAGTGTGGTGTATGAGGTCGCCGAGAGCCTCATCGCAACCCTCGAGGCCAGCGGAGCGGACGTTCTCTTCGACGACCGCCCGAAGGTCTCTCCCGGTGTGAAGTTCGGTGACGCCGAGCTGCTGGGCGTGCCGATCATTGTGATCGTTGGTCGCAACGCTGCCGACGGAATGGTTGAACTGTGGGATCGCCGCACGGGGGAGCGAACCCCCGTTGCCGTCGCGGATGTTGCAGCGGAGGTCGCAGCACTGTGACAGATACCGCCCGCCTCGATCAGAGCGCGTCTGCCGCCACATCCGGACAGTCACGCCTGTCCAGCGAAGATCGGGCGCGGGCGGCCGCCATTATCTCCTCCATCACCGGCGCCTTTGGCCAGAAAGTGGTTGGCCAGGAGGGGCTCAGGCGCAGCCTGCTGATCGCTCTCGTCACGGGCGGTCACGTGCTGTTGGAGAGTGTTCCCGGACTGGCAAAAACCACGGCTGCACAAGCAATTGCGCACGCGGTTCAGGCCAGTTTCCGCCGTATCCAATGCACCCCAGACCTTCTGCCAAGCGACATCATTGGCACCCAGATTTACGACTACACCAAGTCCACCTTCGAAACCCAGCTGGGCCCCGTCCACGCCAACTTTGTTCTCCTCGACGAAATCAACCGGTCGAGCGCGAAAACTCAAAGTGCGATGCTGGAGGCCATGCAGGAGCGGCAAACAACCATCGGCGGCCAGTTGTACCCGTTGCCGTCGCCGTTTGTTGTGCTCGCAACTCAGAACCCCATCGAGCAAGAGGGCACATACCATCTGCCCGAAGCGCAGCTCGACCGGTTTCTGCTGAAGGACATTCTCGACTACCCCAGCTTTGCCGAAGAGCTTCAGATCATCGACAGGGTCGACACCCCCAATTACGAAGCGGATGTCCCTCCCGCTGCGACCACAGACGACGTTCTGTTCCTGCAGTCGGTCGTTGGTGATGTGTATCTTGACGCGTCCATCAAGAACTACATCGTCTCGGCGGTCTACGTGACCCGGCACGCGGACAAGTACCTGCCACCGGAGCTTGCCGCTTGCATCGAGTACGGCGCGAGTCCCCGCGCCAGCATTGCCTTTAGCCGCGCAGCTCGAGCTTTGGCCCTGATTGAAGGCCGCAACCATGTCATCCCGGAAGACGTGAAGGCGTTGCGCCACGTAATCCTCCGGCATCGCATCATCCTGAACTTCGAGGCCATCGCCGATAACGTCAAACCCGAGACCGTGATTGACGCCGTTTTCGCCGCCATCCCCGCTCCGTAGGTCATGGCCAGCCTTCTCCGACGAGTTAAAACAAAACTGGCGATTCACGCACACCGCACGGTGCGTGGTCTGCTCGACGGCGAATACACCTCCGTGTTTCACGGTCGCACCATCGAATTCGATGACCTGCGGCCCTACGTCGCCGGCGACGAACCTCGCGACATCGACTGGAAAGCCACAGCTCGGCACGGTACCCCGCTGGTTCGCCGCTACATCGCCTCCCGCAAACACACAGTTCTCCTTTTGGTCGACACGGGCCGCAATATGGCGGCACTGTCGGCAAGCGGGGAAACAAAAAGTGACATCGCTATCTTCGCGGCGGGAGTCACCGGTTATCTGGCGCTGACCCACGGCGACCGCGTTACGCTCGTTGCAGGCAACGCCGAGGAGTCCGTCTTTCACCGCCCAAGCTCAACTGAAGCGCACCTCGAACGACTGCTGCGCTCCATCGAAGCGGCCACTTCCCTCAACGCACCACCCAGCGATCTCACCGCGCAGCTCGCGTACGTCGCCAGGGCTTTTCCCAAACGAATGATTCTGTTGGTCATCGCCGACGATCGCGAACTGGGGGATAGGGAGCGGCATCTGCTGCGCCGACTGAACGCTCAACACGAAATTCTGTGGCTCACGGTCGCCGATGCCGACCTGCTAGAGCCCGAATGGGCAAACAAACCGATGCACGACGTGGCAACAACAGCTCTGCTGCCCGAGTACCTCCGATCCAACCGGTCGTTGCGTGCCGAGTTCGAGCGCACGGTCACCGAACGGCAGACCCGTACCCGTGCCCTCTTCCGCTCGCTCAGCATCAGCAACCAGCGGATTACCTCTAGCGCCGATGTCATTCCCACCCTGATCCGACTTCTCGAAGTGCACCGGCATGCCCGACGGTAACGGCTTCTTCCCGCCCATGCAGTACAGCCCGCTGTGGATGATCCTCGGCTGGTGCATTGTGCTTGCTGTGATCGCCTGGTTTGTGCTCGTCCCGCTGCTCACCCGTGCCCGCCCTGTACCCTCCGAGGGAGAATTGCGCGCCCGGGCTGCAGCTCTCACTCGCAGGCGGTACGCCGAACTCATCGACGATGTTGAAAGCGCGTACGCTCGCTCGGAGCTCAGCAACCGCGCAGCACATCAGCGGCTGAGCACTCTGGTGCGAGGATTCGCCCACGAGTACAGCGGCTACCCGGCCTCCTCGATGACCCTCACCGAGTTGCGTGCCCTGTCACTGCCCGGCCTCACCAGTACTATCGAGCGGTTCTACCCGATTGAATTTGGTACCGAAGAAGCCGGCAGTGTTCCCGCAGCTTTGAAAGATGCCCGGCACGTTGTCCTCGACTGGTCGGCGCCCGTATGAACATCGTGACTTGGGCTCAGTCGCTCACATTTATCAACTGGTGGATGCCACTGGTCGCGGCCCTGACCATCGTGGTCGTGATTGTGCTGCTCACTCTCGCAGCCCGACGCGGGCGGGCCACAGTCATTCCGTCGCTGCCCATCGCCCACGGGGATCGGCTCACCGAGCTTCCCCGGTATCGGACGGCGATACGCCGGTACCGGATTCTGCTCGTGGCTGGCCTCAGCCTCGTGCTGGTGTCGCTGCTGGCCAGCGTTACCCTCGCCTCTCGCCCGGCAACCCCGGAGGTATCGCAGCAAGACCTCGCCACCAGAGACATCGTGTTGTGCCTGGATGTATCGGGATCCATGATCGATTACGACGCCGAAATTGTGCGCGTCTTCAGCGAGCTGTCGGAACAATTCACGGGGGAGCGAATTTCCCTCGTCCTGTTCAACGCTTCGGCTGTGACGTACTTTCCGCTCAGCACCGACTACGCCTACATTCAACGGCAGCTTGATAGCCTCGCCACCGCCTTCGACACCGATGACACCAGCATTTACAGCGGCACTCTGCTCGGTGATGGATCCTCCCTCATCGGCGATGGTCTTGCCTCCTGCGCGCTGCGCTTCGATACACCGGAGGCGGACCGGTCTCGGTCAATCATTTTTGCCACAGACAACGTGCTCGCGGGAACCTCGATCTACTCGCTGCCGCAGGCCGGTGAGCTAGCCGCGCAGGGTGGCATCCGCGTGTATGGGGTCAATCCAGGGGACACCACAGCTCGGGAGTATCTGAGCGAACTTGCGGTCGAGTTTGAGTCCGTTGTTGAAGCCACCGGGGGCGCCTACTATCCGTTGGGCGACCCTGGTGCGATCCCCGCCATTGTTGACTCAATTACTGCGGAGCAGGCGCAGGCCCTGCCCGGCAGCCCAGAACTGATCCTCGCTGATGCTCCCGCCTGGCCGTTCGCGATTTTGTTGCTTGGAGTGGCCGGGTACTTTGTGGTGGCGTGGAGGATCCGACGATGACACTCTCACCGCTGCTGCCACTGTGGCTGTTGATACCCGCTGGGCTTGCCCTTATCGGGTTTACCGTGTTCCAAACCGCCAAACAGGCCCGCGGCCGCCTTGCCCGCAGATGGGCGGGACGGGCTGTTCTTGTTCTGCTGCTGTGTGTGCTTGCCCTGCGACCGGCTCTGGGCTCAGCAACCCCACCCAGCTCCGTCGACGGCGGACTTGAGGTCTACTTCATCGTCGATACCACCAGCAGTATGGCTGCGGAAGATCACGGCGGCGGCCTCCCTCGGTTGGACGGGGTGAAAGCCGATATTGGGGCCATCGCCCGTGCGTTGCCCGGAGCAGAGTTCGCCCTCATCAGCTTCGACTCGTCCGCGGTGCAACGCGTGCCGCTTACCAGCGACGTAGCCGCACTGCGATCCGCGGTTGGTGCTCTTACCCAAGAAGTCACCGGGTACTCAGCGGGCAGCTCCGTCGACGCACCGCTGGAATTAGTCACCCGAGTGCTGGGGCAAGCAGAGGCGGAGAACCCCGATCGGGCTCGTGTGGCTTACTACATGGGCGACGGCGAGCAGACAGCGGCAGGCGAGCCGGAACCGCTCGACGCTATCGCCCCGTTGATCGACGGTGGGGCAGTGCTGGGGTACGGCACCGCCGAGGGCGGAAGGATGATGACCTTCGACGGCTACGGACTTCAATCGCCGGACGCCGGATACATTCAAGACTTTTCCTCCGATCCAAGCGTCGACGCAATCTCGCGAATCGATGAAGAGCAATTGCAGCGCATCGCCAGCGAGATGGACGTCAGCTACTTTGCCCGGCCCTTTGGGGCATCCCCCACCCCGCTTGTTGCCGGCCTCACCGTTGAAACGCCTGAGCTCACAACAGACCCCACAAGCGGCCCGCTTGAGTTGTACTGGCTCCTGGCCATCCCTATCGCGGGCCTGCTGTTTGCCGACGTCCTGGTTATGGGCGCTGCCCTCCGCGAACTGCGTCCACCTCGGAGGAGCGTATGACCAACAACCTCTCCGGGCCCGCGGAAATTGAAACAGATCCGATCGCTCTTGCGCAGGTAGTGGCTAGCAATAAACGACGCCGCAGAGTGCGCCACTGGCTCCTGCTAATCTCCACGCCATTCACCATTGCCGCGCTACTGGTTGCAACCCACCTGGTGGGGCTCGCGCCCAGGGCGGAGAGGGCCATCGATCAGTACAACAGCGCCAGCTACAGCCTGAGCGCTGAGACATCCGCTTCCCAACTTGACCGTAACTATGTCGAACAATGGTTACCGTTCTTCAACCGTGGTGCAGCCTTGGCTGGCGGCGCGGACTTCATCGCCGCAATCGACGATTTCGAGAAAGCGCTGGAACTGGCGCCAGAGGAACACCGCTGCGAAGTAGTAGTGAACTTAGCGCTCAGCTGGGAACGGCTAGCCGACTCTTATGCGGAGGCCGGTTTGTTCAGCGGCGCGGCGTTGTTGTACCAAACGGCGGCCACAGTGCTGGAAGGCGAAGAATGCACGCCGCCGGAAGAACGCACGGATGGGCGTGATCCTGGGCAAGAGCGTGATGAAGCCGGAGCCAGAGTCGAAGCCAAACGGGGTGCCGCAGAATTCTTCGCTCAGGAAGAGGCGGAGCAAGCCCCGTCAACTCCCGAAGAGCGACTCGAACAGTTGCAAGACCGCGGAGACGACGCTGCGGGCGACAAAGCTGACGAAGACGCACGCGAGCGCGCGCAACAAGGCAATGGGGGCTTCGCGGAGAAGCCCTGGTGAGCTCAGCGGCACTGTGCCGACACCGATTTCCGGTACCGTAGAGGCAGACGTCCGCTCGCACCCCGCTGCGGACTCACAAAAACCGAAAATAGTGGAGGCCCTCAGTGGACATAGACCTGAGCGTGCTGCGCCTCTTGGAGCGCGAGCGAGAGATTCCTTTTGAGGAACTCGTCCAGATCATCGAACAGGCCATTCACACCGCGTACCTGAAGCACGCGGGGGAGTCCGAGCCTCAGCTCGCCGATACCGTCCCGCCGAAGTCACGCGTCGAATTGGACCGCAAAACCGGGCATGTCGCGGTGTACGTCGAAGAAATCGACGAAGACGGCAACGTTATCGGCGAAGCAGTTGACAGTCCAAGCGACTTTGGGCGCATCGCGGCTTTTGCCGCAAAGCAAGTTATCAACCAGCGTCTGCGTGACATCGCAGACGACCAGGTCCTCGGCGAGTTCAAAGGCCGCGAAGGCGACATCATCGCCGGAGTGATTCAGCAGGGTCCCAACCCGCGGATGATTCACGTAGACCTAGGAACCATCGAAGCCATCCTTCCCCCCGAAGAGCAGGTTCCGAGCGAAGACTACAAACACGGCACCCGCATTCGTGTGTATGTCACCAGCGTGACGAAGGGTCTGAAAGGACCTCAAATCACGGTGAGCCGTACTCACCCCTCCCTGGTACGCAAACTGTTCGCCCTCGAGGTGCCGGAGATCGCTAGCGGTGTTGTTGAGATCACTTCGCTGGCTCGTGAAGCCGGTCACCGCACCAAAATTGCGGTTCGCGCGACCCAGCCAGGCGTGAACGCAAAGGGCGCCTGCATTGGGGAACTGGGCCAGCGGGTGCGAGCAGTCACTGCCGAGCTCAACAACGAGAAAATCGACATCGTTGATTATTCGGAAGATCTGGCCACGTTTGTGGGCAACGCGCTGTCTCCCGCAAAAGTCACAAGTTCGTTTGTGATTGACGAATCGCTCAAAGCCGTTCGCGCCCTGGTGCCTGACTACCAACTGTCGTTGGCAATCGGTAAAGAAGGCCAAAACGCGCGGCTCGCGGCCAAACTCACCGGTGCCCGCATCGACATCCAACCGGATTCAATCCTCGAATCCTAAGCTGCGTATCACGTGATCCCCGCGACATTTTCGTGGCGGGGATCGCGAACAGCTGAACCGCTCTGCCCGTCGAGGGGGTACTATGGAACCCGTAAGAACCTGCTTGGGCTGCCGTTTGCGCGCTGACAAATCCACTTTATTGAGGGTCGTCGCCGCGGGGGGCGCAGTGATACCGGATCCGTCCGCGACACTTCCTGGCCGTGGCGCGTGGGTCCACCCCACCACCGAGTGCATCGAGAAAGCGATAGCACGCAAGACTTTTGGTCGTGCGTTCCGCGTTTCCTCCGCACTGGACACCGAAAAGGTTCGTGCAGTTGCTCTACATGCAACATCGCCAGAAACAGTCGGAACCTCATCCGAGGCTCCTCAAAGAACAGGCTGATTGACCTATGGACAACTAATGAGCGGCTCGAAATGAGACCCGTCCGTAACTAACGGTCTGCCCCTGTCCGGGTGCAGATCCGGAACAGGAGAAAAGTGGCTGCCAAACCACGCGTACACGAAATCGCCGCCGAACTCGGCGTTGACAGCAAGGTTGCCCTCGACAAGCTCAAGCAAATGGGCGAATACGTCAAGGGACCTTCCTCAAGCATTGAACCTCCCGTCGCTCGTCGCCTGAAGGCTGCGATCGAAGCCGAGGGAATCAAGCCAGCAGCGGCACCCGCCGCGGCGCCTGCCAAGCAGCCCGCCAAGCAGGCTGCACCCCGCCCCGCACCTCGGGCGACCCCAGGGCCAGCACCGACCCCCACCCCTGCACCCGCCCCGGCTCCGGTCGAAGCGGCGCCTGACGTTGAGGCCGTTGCACCCACCCCACCGCCGTTGACCGTCGCAGAACGCCAGGCTCAGGCCGAGGCCGCCGCGGCTAAGCCGGCACCAAAAGCACCCGAGGCAGCTGCCAAGGCTAAGGAGACACCCGGAGATACTGACGCCCCGCGTCCCTCCAGCATTCCTCGCCCCGGCGCTCCTCGACCCGGAAACAACCCGTTCGCTAGTAACCAGGGAATGCAGCGTCCCGGCGCTCCTCGCCCCGGAAACAACCCGTTCGCTAGCAACCAGGGAATGCAGCGTCCCGGCGCACCCGGAGCCGCAGGAGCAATCCCGCGTCCCGGCGCACCGCGCCCCTCAGCACCTCGTCCAGGCGCACCCCGTCCGGGTGGCCCAGGACAGGGTGCCCGTCCCGGTGGCTTCGGTCAGCGTCCAGCAGGCGCAGGTGCACCGCACCAGCAGCGTCCAGGCGGCGCAGGCCGTCCGGCCGGCGGAGGCTTCCAGCGTCCCGGCGGCGCTCCCGGTGGAACCCCCGGATTTGGTGCACCTCGCCCCGCCGGTGGCGGTGGCGCTGGTGGTCGCGGTCGCGGCCCCGGTGGTGGAACTGCAGGTGCGTTCGGTCGCGGAGGCGGCAAGAGCAAGGCCCGCAAGTCAAAGCGTACGAAGAGAGCAGAATTCGAGCTCAGAGAAGCACCGTCGCTTGGTGGCGTCAGTGTTCCTCGCGGCGACGGCAAAACTGTGGTGCGTCTGCGCCGCGGTGCTTCCATCACCGACTTCGCCGACAAGATTGACACCAGCCCCGGAAACCTTGTCACCGTTCTGTTCCACCTTGGACAGATGGCGACAGCAACCGAGTCCCTCGATGAGGCAACCTTCGGGATCCTCGGAGAGGAACTGGGCTTCAAAATCCAGATGGTTTCTCCCGAGGACGAAGACCGCGAGCTGCTCAGCGGCTTCGGTATGGACCTCGACCAGGAGCTGGAAGACGAAGACGACTCCGACCTCGAGATCCGTCCTCCCGTTGTCACCGTTATGGGTCACGTTGACCACGGTAAAACCAAGCTGCTTGACGCCATCCGCCAGGCCAACGTTGTTGCAGGCGAAGCAGGCGGCATCACGCAGCACATTGGTGCTTACCAGGTGTGGACCGAACACGAAGGCATCGAACGCGCCATCACGTTCATTGACACCCCCGGTCACGAGGCGTTCACCGCTATGCGTGCCCGTGGTGCTCAGGTCACCGACCTCGCCATCCTCGTTGTTGCAGCAGACGACGGAATCATGCCCCAGACGGTTGAAGCACTCAACCACGCTCAGGCGGCAGGAATCCCGATCGTTGTCGCGGTGAACAAGGTTGACAAGCCCGGCGCCAACCCGGCCAAGGTTCGTCAGCAGCTCACCGAATTCGGCCTCGTTGCCGAAGAGTACGGCGGAGACACCATGTTTGTTGACGTCTCGGCGTTGAACAACATGGGTATCCCCGCGCTGCTCGACGCTGTGCTTCTTACGGCGGATGCGGGACTTGACCTGCGTGCGAACCCGAACAAGGACGCCCGCGGTGTTGCGATCGAAGCGCGACTGGACAAGGGTCGCGGTGCAGTTGCTACCGTGCTCATCCAGTCGGGAACGCTCCGTGTTGGTGACTCCATCGTCGCCGGTACCGCATACGGCAAGGTTCGCGCCATGTTTGACGAGGACGGCGTTGCCGTTCCCGAGGCGTATCCCGCTCGCCCCGTTCAGGTGCAGGGTCTGTCTACGGTGCCTCGCGCCGGCGACACCTTCCTGGTTATCGAAGATGACCGCACCGCACGTCAGATCGCTGAGAAGCGTGAAGCTGTTGAGCGTAACGCGCAGCTGGCCCGTGCCCGCAAGCGCATCACGCTCGAGGACTTCACCCGTGCACTCGAAGAGGGCAAGGTCGAGTCTCTCAACCTCATCATCAAGGGTGACGTTTCCGGTGCTGTTGAAGCACTCGAAGAGTCGCTGCTCAAGATCGAGGTCGACGACTCCGTCGCGCTGCGCATCATCCACCGCGGTGTTGGTGCTGTCACGGAGAGCGACGTCAACCTCGCCACCGTCGACAACGCGATCATCATTGGATTCAACGTTCGCCCCGACACGAAGGCACGCGAACGCGCTGCCCGTGAAGGTGTTGACGTGCGTTTCTACTCGGTCATCTATGCGGCACTTGAGGACATTGAAAACTCCCTCAAGGGCATGCTCAAGCCTGAGTACGAAGAAGTCCAGTCCGGTGTTGCAGAAGTCCGCGAGGTCTTCCGCTCCTCCAAGGTCGGAAACATCGCCGGTGTTATCGTCCGCTCGGGAACCATCACCAGGAACGCCAAGGCGCGGGTTATCCGCGAGGGTGTTGTTGTTGGAGACAACCTTGCGATCGAAAGCCTGCGTCGTTTCAAGGACGACGTCACCGAGGTTCGTACGGACTTCGAGGCCGGTATCGGTCTTGGTAAGTTCAACGACATCCAGGTCGGCGACGAAATCGAGACAATCGAAATGAAGGAAAAGCCGCGGGTCTAACCCCCTGCAGGCTCGAGGGTTCCCACTTTCTCACCCGAAAGTGGGAACCCTCATCATCACCCGGGGCTTTCCCCGGGTGATTCGCACGTGAAAGAGGAGAATTCCATGGCAGATCCAGCCCGCGCGGCCAAAATGGCCGACCGCATTAAGGTCATTATCGCCAAGCGCCTCGAGCGTGGAATCAAGGATCCCCGAATGGGATTCGTCACCATCACCGATGTACGCGTCACCGGTGACCTGCAGCATGCCTCCGTCTTCTACACCGTTTACGGCACAGACGAGGAACGCTCTGACACCGCAGCCGCCCTCAAGTCGGCGACCGGAATGCTGCGCAGTGAAGTCGGCAAAAACATTACCGCTCGGCTGACCCCGTCACTGGAGTTCATCGCGGACGGTATCCCCGAAAATGCCGCGCTCATCGAGTCCCTCCTCACCGAGGCACGCAACCGCGATCTCGAAGTCGAAGCTCTCGCCAAAGCGGGCCGCTACGCCGGCGATGAAGACCCCTATGTCAAGCCCCGCGACTTCGCCGATGAGGATGTCTACGACGAGGACGAGGACGAGGACGACGACGACGACGACGAAGCGACATTCACTCAGGGTCCGAAGCCGTAACTGGCTCACTGGTTTTTGTGACCCGGCTCGTGCGGCCGGTAGCTGAGCTAACGCGGAAGTTCGAAGCTCAACTGGTCAGTTTCGCGCACCAAACCGTCTCGGATCAGTCCCGCTAACGACCGCTCGCGCTGAGCGACATCCGCCCAAACGAGGGCTATTTCGTCACGGGTCACAGGAATGTCGCTGGCGCGCAATTCTGCCAGGATCTTGCCCCGCACCTGACGGTCGGAGCCCTCGAACTTTTTTTGCGGAGCTTTTCGGATACCAGTGAACTCCGGGTATCCGGCCACACGCCAGGCGCACTGCGCGGCAATCGGGCACGCCTCGCAGCGGGGAGCCCGAGCCGTGCAGACAATCGCACCGAGCTCCATAATGCCCGCGTTAGCCTCCCTGGAGGCAATAATCTCCTCGGGGAGCACGGCCTCCATCGCAGCGAGATCCCGCTTGGTCGACGGTGGCGACGGCTCAGCGACGCCATCGATCGCGCGTGCTAAAACACGACGCACATTGGTGTCAACCACCGGGTGCCTATGCCCGTAAGCGAACACGGCAACGGCTCTGGCCGTGTAGTCACCAACACCTGGCAACGCCAACAGGGAGGCAACGTCCTCGGGAACAACTCCACCATGTCGCTCGGTGATCTGCACGGCGGCCGCGTGCAGATTGAGTGCGCGGCGGGGGTAGCCCAGCCGATCCCACGCACGCACCGCATCCCCTGAGGGTGAGGCGGCCAAATCAGCGGGCGTTGGCCACCGCTCCAACCACTCGGCCAACCGCGGAATCACCCGCACAACGGGTGTCTGCTGCAACATAAATTCACTGACCAGGGTTCCCCAGGCCGGAAAGTGTGGTTCCCGCCAAGGAAGGGCGCGCCCCTCGGATCGAAACCATTCAATGACGGCGGGGGCAATGCTCACCCTCCCAGCGTAAACGGCGACGCGACCGGCCTCACACAGCCGGAGTGTGAGGTTTACGCTGGAGGTTATGACGAGATGGGCGCCCGCGCGCAAAGACACCCTCGGCGCTCTCGCCGACGAGATTCTGCACAACTACTCGAGGGGCCGAGTTTTGGTCGCCATCGACGGGCTGGATGGCTCCGGTGCAGCGGAAATCGCCGATGACGTCGCCGAACTCATCCGCGCTAAGGGTCACGGCGCCTTTCGCGCCTCAATCAAAGACTTCGCCCGCCCAAGAGAGCTTCGGTATCTCAAAGGCGCCGATTCCCCTGAAGGGTTCTACGAGGACTCCTACGATTATTCGGTGTTCCGCCGCGTTCTGGTGGAACCCTTCCGATTGGGCGGAAGTGCCGGGTTTGTGACATCCGCCTTCGACATCATTAGTGACACGCAGGTTGAACCGAAATGGTTGACCGGGCCAGACGATGCTGTGCTACTTGTCGACGGACTGTTCCTTAACCGACCAGAACTTGCCGGCGCCTGGAACTACTCGGTCTGGGTGGACTGCGCCGCCGACGTTGCCCGCGAACGTGTGCTCGCCGAAGACGGCCCCACGAGGCTGACCAACCGCTACGTAGGTGGGCAGCAGTTGTATCTGACCAAGGTGTCACCGCGAACACGCGCGGTGGCAATTCTGGACAACACCGACCCCAACCATCCTCGCCGTATCTTCGCGGATAGTTGTTAACGCACCGTGAGTGGTACCCGGCTGGCAACGTCTTCCGCGCTCAGAAATGTCCCGGTGCGTTCGACCTCATGTACCAGGGAGACCAGGGCCGCATTGATCGGAGCGCTGCCCCCATTCAACGCTGCCGCCCGTACCACCGCCCCATTGAGATAGTCGATCTCCGTTGGCTGGCCGCGACGGATACTCTGCAGCGTTGATCCAGGGTTCGGCACCGCCCCCATAGCTGATATCAGCGCCCTGGGGAGTCGCTCGCCCATCGACACGGGCAGGTGGGGGAGCATCCGCACCTTCCGCGCACTCAGCCCCTGCAGCGTTTCAAACCGAATTTTTTGAGCGGATGCCACACCAATGGTTTCGCGCATGCTTGCGGTCATGATCCGCAACAGGGTGGGGTTTGCGGCGACTTCCTGCGCACTCATTCCCGTGATGGCTGGCAGGGCGTTGATGTGGTTGATGATGAGCTTTGTCCACTGGGCTCCGACAAAATTGTCGAGCACGGTCACTGGTAACACTTCGCCGAGCACCCGCGCGGCGTACCGGGCGGGCACGTCGTGGTCACCAGCACCGCCGCCGAGGTACAGGTGCCCTGGCGCGGTCACGGTGATTGCGCCGGGGGAGAGGTAGGAGGAAGCAAACGTTGCCAACCCTCCAACGACATCCGATCCGGGCGCGATGCGCTGCGCGCGGGTGAGCGCATCCAGTCCGTTTTGAATCACCACAATGGGGGTGCCAACAAGGTAGGC
>DASYMY010000493.1:0-8131 GCA_036008825.1 Glaciihabitans sp. | reverse complement strand
ATCGCAGGCTCCGACGAGAAGGGCGTAATCATCGCCCGGTTCCTTGCGGTACTTGTGTTGTACCGCCACGGCTCGCTCACCTTCGACCAGGACGAACCGCTGGGGGAGCTCACGGTGACCTGGACAGCAGAAAACTGGAACGACTCGAGCCTCGCAGCCCTCGGAGCCGACTATGACAACTAACGCCCCGCAGGCCACGCTGCCCCTCGACCGCGCCATTGAGGCAATCCTGATGGTTGCAGACGAGCCCCAATCATTGGTTGCGATGGGGGCAGCGCTGAGCACTCCAATCTCGGAGGTTCGCAAGGCTGTCGCTCGACTCGTTGCCGACTATGACGGAAAAAACGGCACCATCCGACGCGGGTTTGAGCTGCGCGAAACCGCCGCAGGCTGGCGGATGTACGTGCGCAGCGAGTACGACGAAGTAGCGCGCGATTTCGTTTTAACCCAAAACCCGACGAAACTGTCACAGGCCGCATTAGAAACTCTCGCGGTGATCGCCTACAAACAGCCCATCAGTCGATCGTCGATCGCGTCGATTCGAGCGGTCAACGTTGATTCGGTTGTGCGAACACTGCTCGGCCGTGGTCTGATCACCGAAGCGTTCACGGATGTCGAGACCGGCGCGATTCACTACGCCACCACCGATGTGCTGCTTACCCAGCTCGGAATCAAGTCGATTGCCGAGCTGCCCCAAATTTCCCCACTGCTTGATGATGGAACGGACGGATTTGATGATTTCCCCTAGCGACGAGGGCGAACGCCTGCAAAAGGTTATGGCGGCGGCCGGAGTTGCCAGCCGACGCGTGTCGGAGGACTTCATTAGTGCTGGCCGGGTCACCGTCAACGGTGAGGTAGTCACGGAGCTTGGCCGCAGGGTCAACCCGGAGGTTGACCTCATCGCGGTTGATGGCACGGCCGTCCAGCTAGACACCACCCGCCGCTACCTGATGCTTAACAAACCCGTTGGTATTGTCAGCTCTCTCGCCGACGAAAACGGTCGCGCTGACCTTTACCGCTGGACCGCCCGCTACGAAGAGCGCCTCTTCAACGTCGGCCGCCTCGATATCCAGACCAGCGGCCTGCTGCTGCTCACCAACGACGGTGAACTCGCCCACGTGCTCGCTCACCCCTCGTTCGGCGTGTCCAAAACCTACATCGCCAAAGTCTCGGGCGAGGTTGCCGCAACAACCACTCGTGAGCTGATGAACGGCATCGAACTCGAAGACGGCTTCATCGCCGCCGACAAGGCTCGTGTTGTCGGTCAACTCGGACGCGGCCAGAGCATGGTCGAAATCGAACTCCATTCAGGACGAAACCGCATTGTCAGGCGGATGCTTGCCGCCGTCGGCCACCCCGTTATTGACCTGGTGCGTCGCCAGTTCGGCCCCCTCCATCTGGGTCCGTTGCCGTCAGGAAACATCCGTGATCTGACCAAGGCAGAACTGGGCCAGCTACTGACTATTGCGCGGGCGGCGAAAGCCGACCAGGACCAGCCGTCGTGAGCGATCGCCGACTTGCCGGACCCGTTCGAATAGTCGGAGCTGGACTCCTCGGCGCCAGCATCGGCCTTGCCCTCAAAGCACGTGGGGTCGACGTTTCACTCTTCGACATCTCGCCGTCCACGGTGACCCTGGCGGTTGACTACGGAGCAGGCCGCGCCGCCGCCGAGGGGGACTCCCCGCAGCTGATTGTGGTGTGCGTACCTCCTGACGTCACCGCGCAGACGGTCGCCGCAGAACTGGCAGCCTATCCAGACGCTCTTGTGACGGATGTCGCAAGCATTAAGGTCACCCCGCTGAACGAGTTGCGTGCACTCGGCGCAGACCTCAGCCGGTACATTGGCTCGCATCCCATGGCCGGGCGGGAGCGTGGGGGAGCGGTTTCCGCCCGTGCCGACCTGTTTATCGGCAGCCCCTGGGTTATTGCCGGGCATAACGACATCACCTACACCCGGGCAGCGCCGGTTGAAGACCTCGCGCTCGACCTCGGTGCAGTGCCGATCGAAATGGACGCCGCCGATCACGACGCTTCTGTCGCCCTGGTCTCGCATGTGCCGCAGGTCATCTCGTCCCTTTTGGCAGCTCGCCTGCGCGACGCACCCGATGGCACCGTTGGCCTTGCCGGGCAGGGTCTGCGTGACACCACCCGCATTGCGTCCAGTCAGCCCGAGCTGTGGGTGCAGATACTCGCGGCAAACGCGGCATCCGTCGTTCCCATTTTGGAAGCCTACCGAGCTGACCTTGATCAGGTGATTACCGCTCTCGATGAGTTGAGCGTGCCGGGTGCGCGCCGAGTCGTGGCCGAGGCGATCGCTGGCGGTAATGCGGGGGTAGCCCGAATCCCCGGCAAACACGGTCAGGCCAAGCGGTTCAGTCAGATCATCGTCAAAGTTTCAGATACCCCCGGCCAGTTGGCCCGCTTGCTCGCCGAGATTGGTGAAGCCGGGGTCAACTTGGAAGACCTGCGTCTGGAGCACTCTCCTGGCGCCCAAATTGGTCTGGCCGAAGTCAGTGTTGTTCCCGAAGCCGAAGCGCGTCTTGTTGAAGCGCTTGAGGCTCGGGGTTGGAAAATTGCAGGAGCATTCGCGTGAACGAGAACCCCACACCCGCCCCCATCGTTGTGGCCATTGATGGCCCTGCTGGCAGTGGTAAGTCCAGTGTGAGTCGTGCAGCAGCAAAGCGTTTGGGTTTCGACTACCAGGACACCGGGGCCGCCTACCGCGCGCTGGCGTTTGCCTGCCTGCAGCGGGAGATCGACACCGCCGACGGCGACGCGATCATTGCCGCCCTCGTCGATTTCGACTACGAACTCGGTATCGACCCCGATGACTACTACGTGAGCGTTGGTGGGCTCGACGTCACAAGTGACATCCGCCTGCCTCGTGTTTCAGCTGTTGTCAGTGCTGTTGCCCGGGTGCCTGAGGTGCGCGCGTACATGGTCGCGCTGTTCCGCCAGATCATCGCCAGCAGCGACAAACCCGGCATTATTGTCGAGGGCCGCGACATCACAACCGTGGTCGCGCCGGACGCAGAAATCCGGATACTGCTAACGGCGTCAGAAGCCGCTAGAATGGGTAGGCGTTCCGCGGAAATCTCAGGAGAATCCGCCGAGACGACGGCGAAGCAACTCGCCTCGCGTGACGCCGCGGATTCGCGGGTCGTCGACTTTATGAACGCCGCAGACGGTGTAACCACCGTCGATTCAACGGATCTCGACTTTGATCAGACGGTTTCTGCCGTCATCGAACTTGTTCGCGCAGCTCAGAGCAGCGCGAGGATCCCCACCAACTGAGGAAACACTATGGCTGACGAGAACGACGACTTCCCCGAACTGGATACCCAGATCGTCGAGCGCCTAAACGCGCTGGGCGAAGACGATGGTGCCCTGCGCGCCAACGCACTGCGGGCAGGACTTGAGGACTACGACCTCGACGACGAAGACATCGACCTGCTCGATCTGTCCGAGGCTGACCCCGACGCGATCGTGTACTTGCCGGCGCTGCCTGTGCTGGCTATCGTTGGGCGTCCGAATGTGGGCAAGTCCGCGCTCGTCAACCGCATCATCGGTCGTCGTGAAGCTGTTGTGCAGGACACCCCGGGTGTCACGCGCGACCGCGTCAACTACAAAGCGGAGTGGGCTGACCGCCGCTTCACCATTGTTGACACCGGCGGTTGGGAGCCTGACGCCAAGGGCATCAACGCCTCGGTCGCAGCACAGGCCGAGGTTGCTGTTGACCTGGCCGACGCTGTTCTGTTTGTGGTCGACGCCACCGTTGGCGCCACCGCAACCGACGAGCACGTTGTACGTATGCTTCGCGGCACCAAAAAGCCTGTCATCTTGGTCGCAAACAAGGTGGACGATGCACGTCAAGAATCGGATGCTGCTGCGCTCTGGTCCCTCGGCCTGGGCGAGCCGTGGCCCGTCTCGGCCGTTCACGGCCGTGGAGTTGCTGACCTACTCGACCACGTCTTGACCGTTCTTCCTGAGGTCTCGTCCGTCGCCAAAGAAGAGGTCGGCGGGCCGCGTCGTGTCGCCATTCTGGGACGTCCGAACGTGGGCAAGTCCAGCCTGTTGAACAAGACCGCCGGAGAAGAGCGTGTTGTTGTCAACGAGCTCGCCGGCACCACCCGTGACCCGGTTGACGAGCAGGTTGAAATCGCCGGCAAATTTTGGCGATTTGTCGACACTGCTGGCATCCGCCGTCGCGTTAATCTTTCGCAGGGCGCCGACTTCTACGCGACTTTGCGGACGAGTGCAGCACTTGAGAAGGCCGAAGTTGCCGTTGTGCTCATCGACGTCACCGAGACCATCAGCGTTCAGGACCTGAAGATTATTGACCTGGTGCTTGAGTCAGGTCGTGCACTGGTCATCGCGTACAACAAGTGGGACCTTCTCGACGACGAGCGTCGTCGTTACCTGGAGAAGGAGATCGAACAGGATCTCTCTCACGTTGCCTGGGCTCCTCGTGTAAACATCTCGGCTAAGACCGGGCGTCACATGGAGAAGCTGGTTCCTGCTCTTGAGCTTGCGCTTGAGTCCTGGGATACCCGCATTCCCACCGGTAAATTCAACGCCCTTCTGGCTGAGCTCACCGCTGAGCACCCGCACCCGGTGCGTGGAGGAAAGCAGCCGCGCATCCTCTTTGGTACGCAGGCCTCGTCGCGTCCGCCGACGTTCGTTCTCTTCACAACGGGCTTCTTGGACCCGCAGTACCGCCGGTTCATTACCCGTCGTCTTCGCGAGATCTTCGGCTTCGAGGGAAGCCCAATTAACGTGAACATGCGTGTACGTGAGAAGCGCAAACGCAACTAGTTCTGCGTTGAGCCATCGCGGCTAGCCATCTCGCTTGCTGCCGCTCAGATGCGAGCCCGTCCCATTGCCTGGGGCGGGCTCGTTTTCGTCTACCCCTGGCGATGTTGCGAAATAGCGATTTGTCCACAAAAGTTCGAAATAAGATTCGCGTGTCAGTGGTCTCGTGTTGACTATAGACATGACAACAAAGTATGAAGAAATACCTGGTCAAGGCGGCGAATTGTCTCCTAGAGCAGGCTCTGCATACGGAGGATTACCCGGTGATCTTCCACGAATGAACCTCGACCGTGCTCTGGCCCTCCTGGGTGAACACGAGAAGCTCATTGCCTCATTCGCGGCGCATAAAGCGCTGCTCATCAATCGAATCCGACAAATATCTGAGGGCGAGCTGATCGAGCGCGGTGAAGACCCCGCTCCCTCTCGCGGTTGGAACGCGGCGACTATTTCGCGCCGCGAACTTGTCACTGAAATTGCCTGCGAGCTAAAGGTCTCCGAGTTCAGCGCGAGTCGCCTGATCGATCAAAGCCAGGTTCTTCTCGAAGACCTGCCTGAAACGCAGGCAGCACTTGTCGAGGGGGAAATCTCGTATCGCCACGCGGCAGTCATCATCGACCACGCCAACAGTATTCCCGTCCCCTCGCGCGCCGAGTTCGAACAGAAGCTCGCTCGTGATGCAGCCGAACTGACCGTTCCCAAGTTGGACCGAGCCGCTCGCGTGCTACGGGAGAAGATGCACCCGGAGTCGATTGAGGATCGCACGAAGGCTGCTATTGACGGACGCACCCTCGATCTGCAGCCAGCACCTGACGGTATGGCTTGGTTGTCTGCCAAGATCGCTGCCTCTGACGCTCTCGCGATGTACAACCGGTGCCTAGAGATGGCGACGTCTCTCCAATCGCCGGAGGAGGAGCGAACGTTGACCCAGCTTCGTGTCGACGTGTTCACCGAGATACTGATGGTCGCAGGCAGCTGTACGGATCCTTCGCACGCGTACAAGCGGGTTATTCCACTGGGTCGAGTTCAGGTGACAGTTCCTGTTTTGACCCTTCTGGGCCAATCGGAGGAACCAGCATCACTTGACGGGTACGGCCCCATCGCACCAGATATGGCTCGAGAGATCGCAGCTCACGCACCCTCCTTCACCCGGTTGCTTACCCACCCGGAGACCGGAGTGGTGCTCTCAGTTGGGCGCGACTACTACAAGGTGCCTGCGGATCTCAAACGGTGGCTGGGGGTGCGCGACGAAACCTGCCGCTTTCCCGGCTGCAACCGAGCTGCAATGTACTGTGACCTCGACCACACGGTCGACTGGCAGTACGGCGGGCCAACGTCCGCCGACAATCTCGCTAATCTCTGCCCTGCCCACCACAACGTAAAGACCTACACCGGCTGGCAGGTTTCTCAGGCAACCGGCGGCCAGCTGAAATGGGTCTCACCCAGCAATCGCACCTATGTCACGCGACCGGCAAAGACCATCGGTTTTGCACCAACAGATAATCTCGCCGCAGCAAAGGCGGTGGCTGATGAGAACGAAAAGCCACCGTTCTAGTCAGGGAGGTTCACATCAAACACGTTGACCAAACCATCTACTGAAGTCTGCGCGGCCTCAAATAAAGGTCCGCGAAGACTGACCTGCCGGGCGGTGTGCCGAATCGGCGAGAGGTTGTGTTGCGCAATGTGGTTTTGGAAGGCCAAAGCGTGCAAATATCCGGCGGATGCCTCATCAACGGGTGTTGGAGCGCTGGTGCTCGAGTCAACAAAAGTGACCTCGAGACGTTGCGGCAAGGTGCCCGAGACCACCTCGACGCTGCGTCCAGTAGCGGAACGAACGTGTGCAGCGATCGAATCCAGCGAGTCACTGGCGGGTAGTTCGAGAACGGCCCATGCAAGTTGCATCATGTCGTTGCCGTTCCGCCGGCCAACGTCAGGAACGACGCTCCAGGACACAGGTGATGTGGCAATTTCCAGGTCGCTGAACGCTTCGATAAAGGCTCGCTCAAGAGCGGGCGTGTAAACGGCTAGCCCCTCAAATGCATCCTTCTTATCTTCCGCTCCCTCCGGGATAACCAATTCGATAGTTACACCGACCCAGTCAACCGCGGGCGCCGGAGAACTGCGTGCGACAAAATCCGCGGCGTCAAAATTCGTGATTCTTTCAGCGACCTGAAGGTAGAAGTCTTCCAAATGCCGGTTCAGCGCAACAGTTTCGCGCCACCGCTCGAAGGAAAAGTCAGACGCGGATGCGAGCTCCGTGAGAGGAACCCGCGCGCGCCGGAGTAGATCGACGAGTACACCGTGCTGAATCTGCGTAGGAGCGTAGTACCGATAACCGGAACTCGGATCGACGAAGGCCGGGGTGACGATTTCCCGTTCGCCATAAAGCCGGAGCGCTTTCGCGGCGAGACCAGTTAGCGCTTGAAACTCGCCAGCGGTGAGGTTATTTGTCATGGAGGTACTCCCAGTCGAAGATGCGGTCTATCACTATCGTGGGCGTCGCCCCTTGGGCAAGGTCAAATACGCCGAGGCTGGTCGTACTGCGCTCAGGACTGCTGGGGTTGAGCTTTGCGCGGTCGGGTCGATAGCGAAGCGCCGGGGGAGCGCTCGTCAACGGAAGTGTTGTGCGCCATCAGATATCGGAGGACCGTTCCAGCCACAATCGCTCCGAGCGCACCGGCCGCGAGATCTCCGATCGTGTCGTCGTAGTTCACGAAGATGGCGCTATCGATATAGGTGTGGCCAACCCATTCGCCGAACTCCCACACAACCCCAGCAGCAAGGCCGAACGCTGTCGTGAGAACAATGGCCGCCCAGGATGGGAACTCTGTTGTGCCCCCACCCGCATCGCGGGACAACAACCGAATGAACAAGACGTACAGAACGGCGGCGGTGAGACCGTTGGCGATGAAGTGAATGACGATGTCCCACCCGGGAACCCGGGTATATAAGTCGAAGACGTTACTCCACGCAGCGATCAACACAATCAACCCGAAACCAATATCAAAGGCCGCGCGGATGCCGAGAAATCTGGGGACTACTAACCCCAGAAGTGCCAACGCGAAGACAGCAACCTCCACCGGACCGCACCAGACAAATGCGGCAACCAGGCTGAGCACACCGAGTACCCGAATGCCGTCCGCGACAATCTGCCCGACGCTGTGAGGAGGGCGAAGGAAAGTTGTAATCACCTCAGCAGACTATCCGGGCAAGCTGTTTACGTCGTGAGGGTTCCGCCAAGCAAGAACTGCCTGTACGGGTTCGTGGTCAGACGCTGCCCGTCCATCAAACCTCACCGCGTTGATACCGACAGACCTCACAT
>DASYMY010000492.1:0-1714 GCA_036008825.1 Glaciihabitans sp. | reverse complement strand
TACGCCCGGCGGTTCCCCCGTGGATCTTGTCGTAGAGCTGCTGATGCGACTGCGCGTCGAAGTTGTAGTTCCCGATTGGCATGCCGATCCCCCCTTACCCCGTTTACTTCGTCAAGTTCTGCATCGCCGCTTCGGCCACCTGCCGCGCCCCGTCACACGGCTTCGGGAAGTGATCCTCGAAGCTCTTGCTGACCTCGAATGAGGCGAACAAGTACTGTCCGCCAGCCGTGTCGACGGCGATCGAACAGCTCACTCGGTCTGATGGATCGGTCACCGTGATGGCGGGAAACCCCTCAATCGGCGGTATCGCGGCGGGACGCGCCTTGCGTTCCGTCTCCGTCCAGAATTCGATCCCGGAGGTGACGACCGTGGTTATGTCCCAGAAAGCGCCGGTCGCCGTGTAGACGCAGTTAGGAGAATTGAAAGTTTTATTAGTCCCCGGCCGTGGAGTGGTGGTTTTCCCGATCTGCGCCAGCTGGTCTGACGTCATCAACTCGCAAGGGTTTTTGCCGTCCAGCTTGATCTCACGCGGACGGCTGGATGACGGCTTCACAGAAGTCGACTCCGTAGTGGACACCGTCGTTGTGGCCTGAGCTTTGGCCGTGCCGCCTTCGGAGTCTGCGCAGGCGGTGGCGGCCGCGAGCGCTGTGAGGCCAACAATCGCTGCGGGTAGAGATCGGCGCATGGTGGTCAGACACCCCTGTTCTGCTGCTGCATGGCGGAAGTGTTGACGTCCTCGACCAGGTTGTAGGTCTTCACCGCTTGATCGAGCCCGTCGATCGTGCGGTTGAGTTCGTCGAGGAACTGCCTGGTTACATCCAGGGCCATGTCAGCGTTGTTGCTGAAGTCCTGAGCAGCGTCTCGGGACACCTCGTCCTGCGCCATCGGGATTGCGTGGAGCGAATCTCGATGGTCGAGGACGAATCCCTGCACGTCATCACGCACTGTTTCGAGCTTGGCCTTCAGCCCTAGCACCTGATCCGGTGCAACCTTCATCGTCACCGGACCGCCTCCGGCGGGTGCCCCGCCACCATCCGGCATGCTCGCCATGAACGGCATTGATCATCTCCCCCTTGCTCGAACGCGCTCAGCCAGGTTGGACGTAGCCGAGCGTGTCAAGGTTCCCACGGACAGTTGACGGACGACGGGAGAACCCGTCAACCGGAACCGCGCAACTGTGGTGAACGCGATCGAACTGCCTGTTCAGGGCACCAGCCGGTTCTTCTGCGCCCAGGCCACAAAGCCACCCACACCGCACGGGTACCGTGCGCCAGTACTGATCAGAGCATCGACGAAACCGCTCGCTGCGGGCAACGTGATACGCCCTGCTCGCACTGCCTCGGCCACGACCCACAGGCTCCCGTGCACTGGCAGCCCGTTCCTCGCGGCCACGTCGCGGGCATCTCCGTCGTCGATGATCGCCGTCGCACCGTGGACCTCGGCCCAACCGCAGACTGTCGCTTCGCCGATGTTGGCTCCGAGAGACGGATCGACACCCATCCGTTCGGTCCACTTCAACGTCGCGAGCAGCTCGTCCAGCTCGTCAACGTGCACGACCTCCAACCAACTGAGGTCGATCTGCAGGGCGTTTCGTTTGAGCTCATTGACCACGGTTGCTGTGGTGACGTTCCGCCAAGGCGAGGTTTGAGTGCCTGTTGCACAATCTCCGAGGACGTCCAGACGGTCTGCCAAACTCGCGTGCCACAACGGTGAG
>DASYMY010000491.1:0-2504 GCA_036008825.1 Glaciihabitans sp. | reverse complement strand
CGTCCGGGGTCCAGACCTCGTCGGCAAACAGACGCTGGTCGCCATCGATGAAGAAGACTGGCACCCTCGCACGGTTCACGACCACGGCAACGGACGTTTCCCCTGGGCGCATTGCGAAGGACCCCGTCATCGGACGCTCGGTGAGCCGGTGGGCCTCGTCACACAAAATCAGGTCCTGCTCGTCGGCCGCCATCTTGTCGGCGACATTGTTCAGGGTGGTGAAGGCGTCACGCTGGCCTTTTGTCGCACGCTTGAAAGTCTCGCGTGAGGCGATTCCGCCGGATACATACCGCGCCTTGTATCCACCATCTATTGCTTTTCCCAATAAGGTGAGTGCGACGAGCGACTTCCCGGTTCCTGCTCGACCGGTTACGACGAAAACCTTCTTCGCGCCGTACGGGGACGTCGCGTGAACCGACTCCATCACGTTAGTTACGGCACGGAGTTGGTTCTCGACCAAACTGAATCGCGTGTGCCCGTTGACAACAGACCCCAATTCGCCCGTGAGGGGCGAAATCGAGCGGCGGCGTTCAAGCAGGGCCTGCGCCGCTTCCTCGCCTGACGCAGGGCCGAAACTCTCCCTCAGAAACTTTCGGAGATCGGAGGGCTGCCGTGCCGTGAAGGTCGGGATGCCAACGCATGGAGTAACCAGACTGATCCATTGGGAATCCGGATCCTTAAGGTTGTGTAGGTATGCCGCACCAACGAGGGTGACGTAGCGGTCGTCGAACATACTGTGGTGCTTCCTGAGCGCAATCAGGTTGTCACGCACCTGAATCGCTGGATGCTTCTTGTGCTTCCGATAGAAAGGCGCATAGACGCGATCAATGGCACATCGTTTGCACAGGTGGCCGCCGCTGACTGATCTGCATGATGCGCACAGCCCATCGGGAATGGATGCTCTGGGCCGCTCGGCGGCACTCCACTGCTTCAGCTCGAAAGCGGCGTAACTCAAGCCATCTACCGGATGATGTCCAGCAAGAACCACATCGATTGGGTTCATACCCGGATCAACGCGGTATTCTATGAACATCCAGACCTGCCCAAGGCCGAGATCGACGAGGGCGGTGGCGATTTCGTACAGGCTCTCCCGCCATGACTCCACGTCGCTCGGCGAGGGGCTCGCACCCCTGGGATGAGCTTCCCGGTAGCACCGTTCGATCCTTTCGATCAGCCTTTCACGGTTCCGCACCAGTTCATCGGCAGGCCAATACGCCTCCAGCGGTGCCCATGCGCCTCCGGTTGACATTCCTTAGATCCGCTCCCCCGCGCCATTGGCTGCCCATCCTGCCGCAGCCAGACGTCGCTGAGGCTCACGGCCAGGGCACCATAGTCAACTGCATATTCCCGTACGGGGAGTGAGTATTCCATTCGTCAGATGGTCAGACAAGCGACTATCCTCTCCGCCCTCTCGGCGGGAGAATGGCTCAACCAGGGTCGGGACGCACGGGAGTCACCCTCGCCCAAGTCTTGTCCAGTCCGGTACGGCCCCCCGGTTTGTTTCACTTCCGTTCTCTACGGCAACCGGCGCTACCTCGGTGACTCGCGCGGCCAGACCACCAAAGGCGGTTCCATGGTTCCACTACAGAGGTGAACGTCGTAGAGTACACGGAACGCTACGGAGGGTGGCCGGGGGTGTACTTCAGTGAGCTTTTCAGATTGATCAACCCGAGCAATACGACTGGTTCGATCCAATTCTTGAGCTTGATACCCTGCTATTTGTCGACCCTTTCTTAATTTTCCAGGATGGCAGTGATGGGTGGTCCTTCGCTCACGACAGAATAATGGACTATTTCAACAACGCGTTTTGCCAACTCAACCCGGGCGAGGGCCTTGGCCGATTGTTGGCTGATTGGCATCAAGAAGCACCAACTCCGTGCCGGATCGTCTCGGTTGTCGTCTCGTTCATCGGCGTACGGACTCGTCTGAGCGTGTACGGCACGGTGTATCGGCGCTGCTCATGGACGGTTTCGGATCTTGCCGCATGATCGTTCGCTGAACTTACAAGCGAGGGGTCGCAGGTTCGAAACCTGCCGCGCCTACCCGACAGTTTCCACCTGCACGGCGTGCGCCGGCCACAGCAAGAGTTGGCTGGCCGATCAGCGTCGGCCGGACCGGCGCAGCGTGCGCATTTGTTTCGGAATTCGAGGTCAGTCTTCGGGAATCGGCGAGACTCGTGTGATTGCCGCTGTGCGGCTGTCCACCTGAAGGCGTTTGAAAATGTTTTCCAGGTGCTTGCGGACGGTGGCCTCGCTGATCGACAGCCGCCGCGCCACCTGGCCGTTGGTGTAGCCGACAGCCACCAGCCTGAGCAGCTCGATCTGCCGTGGTGTGAGTGCCGAGAGAGCGTCGTCAGGTCGCTGCCGTCGCTTGTAAGTCGCATACAGATGAGGCCTCAGCAGGGCAAGCAGGCCACGGTCGCGCTCGGTGAAGTCGCGACCGGGTCCACGCCAGAACAGCAACCGGAGCACACGACCGGGCCGGCTCGGTAGACAGAGCATCAT
>DASYMY010000490.1:0-2767 GCA_036008825.1 Glaciihabitans sp. | reverse complement strand
CGGTTGAGCAGACTGGACTTACCAGCGTTTGTATAGCCAGCGATGGCCACACTGGGCACTTCAAACCGGTTTCGGTTTGCTCGCTTTGCCTCACGCGCCGGCGCATAGCCCTTGATCTGCTTGCGCAATTTGGACATCCGCGTGTGAATGCGACGGCGGTCCAGCTCAATCTTCGTCTCACCGGGACCGCGGCTTCCCATTCCGGCCCCAGCCCCACCGACCTGTCCACCGGCCTGACGAGACATCGATTCACCCCACCCACGCAAACGCGGGAGCAGGTACTCCAGCTGCGCCAACTCCACCTGAGCCTTGCCTTCGCGGCTTTTGGCGTGCTGGCTGAAGATGTCCAGGATGACGGCGGTGCGGTCAATTACTTTGACCCCCACAACGTCTTCGAGTGCTCGTCGCTGGCTCGGCGCTAGCTCGGTGTCAGCGATCACGGTGTCAGCGCCGAGGGCAGCAACAATCCCCTTGAGTTCTTGCGCTTTACCCCGACCGAGATAGGTGCTGGGATCAGGGTGCGGACGTCGCTGCAGCAGGCCGTCAAGAACCTGCGCTCCTGCAGTTTCAGCTAGCGCTGCAAGTTCACGAAGTGAATTCTCGGCCTCAGCGACGGTTCCGCTGGAGTAGATCCCAATGAGGACGACGTTTTCCAGACGTAACTGCCGATATTCAACTTCAGTAACATCCTGCAGCTCGGTCGATAGACCCGAGACCCGGCGCAGTGCGGCACGGTCTTCTCGCTCCGACTGGTCGCCATCTCGATCGCTCTCATAGTGCGAATCGGCCTGGAGCGCATCGGCGCGACCGGATCCGAACACCGTGTAGTTCGATGAGCGGGCGTCATCGCGCGCGAGAACTCGACTGACAACGTCGTCAGTTTCGGGCATTTCTACATTCTTGTTTGTGTCATTCGCCATGTTGGTTAAACCCTAGCTTCTTGTTTTCGGTAAGTTCTCTAAATGGCCAACGAGCACTACTTCTCTTCCTCTCCCGAGAGTGAGCTGAAGCTTCGACAGTTTCACGCTCGGTTAGCCGGGCACGATTACGAACTCACGACCGCGAACGGAATTTTTAGTCCCGAGCGGATCGACGCGGGTACGCAGGTGTTGTTGGGAAATGTGCCGACGCCGCCGCCGGGTGGTAATTTGCTTGACCTCGGTTGCGGCTGGGGTCCGATCGCGCTCACGTTGGCCCTCGAGTCGCCTCGATCCACCGTGTGGGCAGTGGACGTCAATGAACGCGCTCTTGACCTTGTTCGCCGCAATGCCGAAGCTATTGGCCTCACTAATGTCAACGCGGTACTACCCCAAGATGTTCCCGAAGACGTCACGTTTATGACGATCTGGTCGAATCCGCCCATTCGGGTGGGTAAAAACGAGCTGCACAACATGCTCGAAATGTGGATACCCCGTTTGCAAAGCGGATGCGACGCATGGCTAGTTGTCCAACGCAACCTCGGTTCGGATTCGTTGCAGCGGTGGATGCAAACAACGTTCCCGGAGGAGTACACCTTCACCCGCGCCGCCACCAGTAAGGGCTATCGAGTCTTACGGGCCAAACGCCGACAGGACTAGCGGCCGGTCGTTAGATGCTGAGCTCGCCCTCGAAGACCAATTCAGCGGGTCCGCTGAGCGAGACGTGTTCGCCGTCTTCGGTAGGGAACATCCGAACCCCAACGGTGCCGCCGGGTACGGTCACACTCCACTGATTGGGTGCTCCTGCTCCTGCCCAGTGCCGGACGGCCAGTGCTGCTGCGGCGGCGCCAGTGCCGCAGGACAGCGTCTCGCCGCTCCCCCGCTCGTGCACCCGCATGCGGATGTATCCGACACCGTTTTTCACCATGGGGTCAGCCGGCACGACGAATTCGACGTTCGCACCCTCGCTGGGCTCTGGTTCTAGGTGCGGGATGTAGCTGAGATCGGCCGCGTCGAGCTCTTCGTCGCTAGCGAGAGCGACCACCACGTGCGGATTGCCTACGTCAATTCCGAGGCCCGGCCGTGCGACTTGGAGGCTGTGCGCCCGAACGAGCGGCTCGCCGCCGGAAAGTGACCACCGCCCAAGGTCAACCTGGAACCCGCTGAGGTTGCGCTGCAGATCACGTACACCGCCGCGTGTGCCGATGGCCATGGTGTCGCCGTCAGAGAGTTCGGTCAGCCCGTTGTCGAGCAGGTATCGAGCAAAAACACGAATCCCGTTTCCGCACATCTCCGCAATGCTGCCGTCGGCGTTGTGGTAATCCATAAACCACTCGGCCGAATCATCCTCTGCCAACGCGGTTGCACCGTCAGCGATGTGGCGCGAACGAACCGCGCGAATTACACCGTCGCCACCAACACCAAAGTGCCGGTCGGCAATCGCTGCAATTTGGGCCGGTGTGAGATCTACCACTCCGTCCGGGTCGGAGAAAAGCACAAAGTCGTTGCCCGTGCCATGGCCCTTAGTGAAATGAAGTGTTGTGCTCACACTGCAATGGTATCGAGCGCGCTGGCGCAACGCTGAGGGTCGTCAGCATCGAACCAGTGAGTACCCGGGTAGCGCTTGAACCAGCCCACTTGGCGGCGCGCATATCGCCGTGTAAGAACAACGGTGTTCTCAATGGCCTGTGCCTCGGGCATATCACCATTGATTTGGTCGATTGCTTGGGAATAGCCGATAGCCCGGCTCGCCGTGACTCCCATATTGCGGGGGCCGATCTGGCGCACTTCGTCTAACAAACCCGATTGCCACATGTGGTGCACTCGGTGCTCAAGACGGGGAACCAAAA
>DASYMY010000489.1:0-6463 GCA_036008825.1 Glaciihabitans sp. | reverse complement strand
GTGCGGCGAGCGCCAGTCCGGCGACGATGGGCGTTACGCCGATGGAGCCTTCGAGGTAGGTGGGAACGAAGGAGGTCAGTCCTGTGACTATGGCGCCCACGCCGAGGGAGATGGCTGCGGTTGACAGCAGGAGCCTGCGGGAGAATACCCACAGCGGCAGGATCGGGTTGGATGACCGTTTTTCCACCAGCAGGAAGACCACAATCAGGACGGCGCCGAGGGCGAATCCGCCAATGCTTTGTGGGGACGACCAGGCCCACGCTTGTCCTCCTTCGAGGACAGCGAGGATGATCACACTCAGTGCGACGCTCAGAACAATGGCACCGGGATAGTCAATCTTTTCGCGACGAGTGGTCTTTTTCTCGTGGAAGGTGCGCAGGAGCATCCATCCGGCAATAAGGCAGAGCGGGATGCTGACAAAAAAGATCCACCGCCAGGAGACGTACTGCGAGAACACACCACCCAGGGTGGGACCAACCACCGAGGAGATAGCCCACACGCTGGCCAAGTAGGCCTGCGTTTTGGCGCGTTCAGCGACCGTATAGATGTCACCCGCAATGGTGATTGCCATGGGTTGCACGGCGCCGGCGCCGAGCCCTTGGAGAGCTCTAAACGCGATAAGCGCGGGCATACTCCAGGCGAAACCACAGAGGACCGAACCAAGAAGGAACAGGGCGATCCCAAACAGAATCAGAGGTTTGCGTCCCACCACGTCCGAGAGCTTGGCGTATATGGGAACCGAGACGGCCTGAGCGAGCAGGTAGATCGAGAACAGCCATGGGAACTGGGAAAAACCGCCCAGCTCGTCAACAATGGTTGGAACCGCCGTCGCCAGAATGGTTGCGTCGATCGCCACCAACCCGGTGGTCAGCATCAATGCAATAAGGATGGGTCCGCGTTCGGAACGGAATCCAACGTCCATCGTGGTCACAAATTACTCCCTCAGCGGATACGAACGCAGACTACGCCCCCACTTCACTCTCAAGTCCTGGGCTCTGCGCAGCATTCCCATCTCATTGCAGGAGACAATGGCCGAGTGCAATTGGCGCTGACGGCTCTCCTCATTGTGGTCATTGGACTACTCGTTATGCGAGCGGTCTCTCGCGAACGCAAGGAGTACGGACGGTTCAAACGTCTTCGCGCCACGGCCGCCCGCAAGAAGGTGTATCGGCGCTGGCTGAGAGAGTCCTTTTTTGTGTTTGGGGGTCTGACCGCCGCCATTCTGTTGGCCGCATGGCAGTTCGTTCCCCAGGTTCTCGCGGATGCGCAAAGCTGGGGGCCACTGGCATCCGCAATTGAAGTAATGGACACCACGGGTGGTCGGTGGGGTGTCGCGGTAGCGGCGTTGCTATTTGTGGTGGCATTGCTGTTGCCCGCTCTGTTGCTGAGGGGAAACCACGAGGACGTCCCCACCATTGGCGATATTGGCGCGCTGCTGCCCCGCAATCGTGGGGAACTCATCTACGGTGCGCTGCTGGGCACCAATGCCGGGATTGTGGAGGAACTACTGTTCCGGTTCGCTCTGCCCGCCCTCATTTTTGGCATTGTGGCTGACGGGGTGTTGGCGTTTGGCGCATCCGCCGTGTTGTTTGGTGTGTTGCACCTGTATCAGGGTCCGGCGGGGGTGACCTCATCCATCGTTTTGGGAGTGATCTTCAGCCTCATCTACATTCTCAGTGGGTCGCTTCTGTTGGTGGTCGTTCTGCACGTTCTCTTCGACTTGCGCTCACTCCTCCTCATCCCCGTTGTGGTGATGAGAGTGCACACCAAGACCGCCTGAGTCACCGCTGTCATAGGCAGCTGTCAAGCTGGGAGCGTGACTAACCCCGTTGTGACCGAAACTCGCACTGCCGCCGTCGAAATTCTCCGCACCCTCGTGGGGCGTGATGATGCCGACTTCCACGCCGGCCAATTTGAGGCCATCGAGACCCTCGTCGATTTACGGCGCAGGGCCCTGGTTGTGCAGCGCACCGGGTGGGGCAAATCCGCCGTCTACTTTGTCGCGACCCTCCTGCTACGCCGGCAAGGCGCCGGTCCCACCATCCTCGTCTCACCCCTACTGGCGCTTATGCGTGATCAGATCGGTGCAGCAGCACGGGCCGGTGTGCGCGCCGTCGCCATCAACTCCACCAATGCTCACGAGTGGGACGATGTTCAGCGCCTGCTCGCCAACGACGAGGTCGACGTACTTCTGGTCTCTCCTGAGCGGCTGAACAATCCCTCGTTCCGCGAAAACCAGCTACCCGACTTGATCCGCCGTGTGGGAATGCTGGTTGTTGACGAAGCCCACTGCATCTCTGACTGGGGTCACGATTTTCGTCCGGACTACCGCCGTTTGCGTGACCTCATCGCCCAAATACCCGCCGGTGTTCCTGTCCTAGCCACCACCGCAACAGCCAACACTCGTGTGGTGACCGACGTTGCCGAACAACTCGATTCAGCAAGTGCCCATTCAGCGGATGCCGCAGTGCGCGAGAGCAACGCCGTTGTCACCATCCGCGGCCCTCTCGCCCGTGCTTCGCTGCGTCTTGGTGTGCTGCGCCTACCGGATTCACGCACCCGCCTGGCCTGGCTGCTGAGCCATCTGGCCGAACTGCCCGGCAGCGGAATCATCTATGCGCTCACGGTGTCCGCTGCGGAAGATACAGCCCGGCTCCTTCGTGATGCTGGCCACACCGTTCGGGCATACACGGGTCAGACCGATCCCGCTGAGCGGGAAGAGTCGGAGAACCTGCTCAAAACGAATCAGGTCAAAGCGTTGGTGGCAACCAGTGCACTCGGTATGGGCTTCGACAAACCCGACCTGGGATTTGTTCTTCACCTCGGCGCACCGTCATCCCCTGTCGCCTACTACCAGCAGGTGGGCCGCGCCGGTCGCGCGACGGACAACGCCGACGTGCTCCTGCTTCCCGGCACCGAAGACGAAGCCATCTGGCAGTACTTCGCCACCGCATCAATGCCGAACGAGGCACGGGCGACCGCGGTGCTGGAGGCGCTCACCGCCCATGGCGCGCCGCTGTCGACACCCGCGCTGGAGGCACGAGTCGACATCCGACGAACGCCGCTGGAGCTTCTGCTGAAAGTGCTCGACGTCGACGGGGTCGTGCAGCGAGTTCAGGGTGGTTGGATCGCGACCGGAATGGCGTGGCAGTACGACCGCGAACGCTACGACCGTATCGCCGCGGAACGAGTGGCCGAACAACACCACATGCTCGACTACGAAACCACAACGACCTGCCGCATGGAGTATCTCCAACGCTCTCTCGACGATGACACTGCCGCCCCCTGCGGACGTTGCGACAACTGTGCAGGGGTCTGGTACCCCATCGACGTCACCGAGAGCGCGACACAAACCGCCAGCTCCTCCCTCGACCGCGTAGGTGTCGCCCTCGAACCTCGCGCGCAGTGGGCGACCGGTGTGGACCGGCTGGGAGTCAGTGCAAAGGGACGAATTGCCGGAGACGAGCGGATGTCGGAGGGCCGGGCCCTCGCACGTCTGACCGACCTGGGCTGGGGCAACACGCTGCGCGAGATCTTCTCCCCCACGGCCGTTGACGCGCCGGCCACCCCGGCACTACTCGAGGCCTGCGTGCGGGTGCTTGCCGGCTGGGGATGGTCGAGTCGGCCTGTTGGCATTGTCGTGATGCCGTCGCGGTCGCACCCGCAACTCATTTCCTCCGTTGCCACTCACCTGTCGCAGGTGGGTCGGCTGCCGCTGCTCGGCGCCCTCGATTTGGTGGGTGATGGCCCGACGGGTGGGCCGGGCGGCAATAGCGCGTACCGGCTGGCGAACGTCTGGAGCGGGTTCACGGTTGGGCCTCACCTCGCCGAAGCGCTCGCGCACGCGACCGGTCCAGTGCTGCTGGTTGACGACCTCTCCGACAGCAGGTGGACCATGACGGTAGCCAGCCGACTTCTACGCCAGGCGGGCGCCCCGGCGGTGTTGCCCTTTGTGCTCGCGCTGAGATCGTAGCTGTGCCTTGCGTGGCAGCGGCGTGGCAGCGCCGCTGTAGCGGCGCTGGGCCCGTCTTGGCCAGAATCCGGGGGTAGACGCCTCACCTGTTGTGTCGGCGCAGCTCCCGATCAATGTCGGCATCAGTTATGCCCCGGCGGTACATCAGTTCGCTGGCGTCAGCGACAAAGAAAACACCCCAGCCCAGTAGCACCCATCCTGGCCAGAAGTATCCCGCCCCCGTAAAGGCCCACACCGCGACCAAAAACGCGTTAACAATCGCGTAAATCAGCAGGTGATTGACCAGTTCTCGTTTACGCTCAAGCCGTTTACGTGCCCACGTCCTGTCGGCATCAAGCGTGGCAGGGTCAACCCATTGCTCGTCACTTCGTTCATCGGATTGGTCCGTCATGACGCACTCCCACGGGGCTACGAAAACAGTTTGATGCCCCTATGGTCGAGTCAGAGCTGGCGCGATGGCAGGGTCCAAGGTCCTAATGGCCCGCGCGGGACGACTCGCGAACAGCACCCCACCGACAACCGCAACTCCCGCGATCGCTTCGACCAGGTCGATGGTTTGTCCAAACGCGATCCACGATGCGAGCACCCCCACCACCGGAACCAACATTGAAAACGGTGCAACAACGCTCGACGGGTGACGTTTCATCAGCCCACCCCATATGCCGTACCCCACAACGGTGGCGATCAGCACAATGTAGAGCAGCCCGAGCACGGCGGGCAGTGCGTCAAGGGTGAACATGGTCGCCAGGCTCGCGCCGATCCGGTCCGGACCCTCGACAACAAGTGCCAGGATGACCATCGGGATGGGCGGAACCACAGACATCCACAGGGTCAGCTGCAACGGACTCGGCGCTTTCGCTTGGCGAGTACACACGTTTCCGATGGCCCAGCCGAGCCCCCCGCAGAGGGTGAGAATTACCGGCAGTAGCGCTGCGACCTGCGCACGGTGGAATGCAATCGCCGACAGCCCCAGCACTGCAATCCCAATACCGATCGCCTGCCGCTTGGTGATGCGTTCACCCAACCACACCCCTGCAATAACAACCGTAAATGGGGCGGATGCCTGCAGCACAAGGGAGGCCAAACCGCTCGGCATTCCCGCAGCCATCCCCAGGTACAGAAATGCGAATTGCAGCAGCCCAATCCCGAGGCCCACACCCAATAGCCACTTCAGTGGAATCTTCGGTCGCGGGATAAAGAGCACCGTCGGAACGGCGAGCAGGGCGAACCGCAGAGCTACCAGAAAGAACGGGGGGAAGTGCTCCAGCGCGAGAGCGGTGGCCGGAAAGTTGATCCCCCAACACAGGGCGACAATGGCGGCGAGGAGTCGATCACGAAGAGGCATTACCCCATGCTGTCGCGACACCAGGGTGAAGGACAAGATCACGTTTGTGGATGAAATATGTAGGCTGACTTCATGGATGTGACGTTGTTGGCTCTGTTACGAGAACTTCAGGACCGTGGCACGGTGACCGCGGTGGCCGAGGCGACCGGAAAGTCGCCGAGTGCGGTGTCTCAGCAGTTGCGCACCCTGCAACGGCAGACGGGAGTTCAGCTTGTGGAACGGGTTGGCCGAGGAGTTCAACTGACCGACGCGGGCCGCGCCCTCGCCGCCAGTTCGGTGCGGATCTCGACGGCGATCGCGGAAGCGGAAGCAACGTGGAGCGCCTACCGCGGCGAGGCAACCGGCCAGGTGAATATCGCGGTGTTTTATTCTGCGGCCGAACTTCTAATGCCCGGCCTTCTAACCCGCGTTGCGGCGTTCCCCGGGCTGACCATCCACATTGACGACCGTGATGTCTCCCAGGACGATTTTGCGGCTCTCGCCGCTGACCACGACATTGTGATTGCACACCGCTCGGACGATGTACTCCCACCGGAGCGCAGTGGGCTCGCGGTTGTTCCGCTGCTACGCGAACCTCTGGACGTTGCTTTGCCTTACGGACACCGTTTGGCAGCCAACAGCACGGTCTCCCCCCAGGATTTGAGTGGCGAAAACTGGATTGGGGTGCCGGAAGGCTTTCCCCTCGATCGTGTTCTTGGCTCTCTGTCGGCCCAGGTCGGTGAGGCGGCACAGATTGTGCATCGCACCACCCACCTACCGTTGACCGAAAAACTGGTGGCGGCAGGCCACGGCATCGCGCTTCTCCCCCGGCATACTTCACGGGAACGGGCCGAGGGATCGTTTGTTCTTCTCCCCCTCTCCGACCTCCGCGCCGGGAGACACATCGAGGCGCTGATGCGCCCCGACCATGCTGCACGGCGTGCGGTGCGTTTGGTGCTGCGGGAGTTAGTTGCTGAGGCCGCAGCCGTTGATGCGGTGGCCGACGCGCCAGTGGCATCCGCTCCTCGGTAATTTTCTTTTGACAACGCCCATGGTGCGGTCGGGTGCGGCAAGAGTAAACACGATTTATGGAATTTCAAGTGATCGTGGAAACCGTCGGCAGAGTGGTGGATGTTGCGGGAGTCAGCGTGATGGTGGTGGGGGCG
>DASYMY010000488.1:0-1640 GCA_036008825.1 Glaciihabitans sp. | reverse complement strand
GAAGAGGTGGAAGCTGTCGACGCAGAGCCCCACGTTAGGGTGGCCTGATTGCTGGACCAGCGACCAGGCGTGCTCCCACGTGTTGACATGGCTACCCCAGGCAAGTGCCTCGTAGGCGATCCTAATGTCGAACTGAGCCGCGGTATCACCCAGTTTGGCTAGCTGGCTGGCAGATCGGCTGTCATCGGCGATCGCGTGAGGCGCGGCATTCGAGCAGACCAGCACGGTCGGGGCTCCTAGTCGGGCCGCAATTTCGAGCTTGCGTTGCGCTCGGTCGTGCGCCCGACGGAATTCGTCCGCATCCCAGCCCTCGATGTCCCGAAGCGGTTGGTAGAGATAGAGCTGCAGTCCTCGCTGTTGGATCATTGTTGCAACGGTTTCTGGACGGTGGAAGCTGGCGACGAGATCACCGTCAAACAGTTCGACGCCGGAGAAGCCGGCCGATGCGATCGCATCGAGCTTCTCGTCAAGTGACCCCGACAGGCTGACGGTTGCAATGGCTGTCTTCATGTCGCCACCTCACCTCCTCGGAGCGAGACCAGATGGTCGCGCATCCGGTCCGCGTTCGGTTTGATTCCATGGAACAGCTCGAATGACATTGCGGCTTGATAAGCCAGCATGAGACCCCCGTGCGCGGCGCGTGCGCCCGTCTGGCGTGCGTTAGTCACCAGCGATGTGGTGAGGGGCGTGTAGACCACGTCTGCAACCCAGAGGTCCGGTCGATGCCATGTCGCCGAGACGAGCGAACCGGGGTGGATACTGCCACCAACCGGCGTGGCATTCACCAGCCCGTCAGCTTTCCCTGCGAGTTCCTTGCTCACGCCGTTCGGTGTGAGTGGTTGGCTCGTGAGGCCAACGAAATGCTCGGTGAGCTTCTTCGAGAGCGTTCCGGCACGACCGAGGTCCAGGTCCACGATGTCAATGTGCCGGACGCCGCGGGATGCCAGCGCGTATGCCGTGGCCGATCCCGCGCCCCCCGCTCCGAACTGAATTACGCGATCACCCATCAACGCGCCGATTTCTTCGTCCAGTCCTCGCCCGAACCCGCCGGCATCGGTGTTGTAGCCGCGTGACGATCCGTCGGGGAGGAACACAACGGTGTTGATTGCTTCGAGGAACTCGCTCAACTCGTCGTGGCTGTCGACTACCGAGAGGGCCGCTCGCTTATGAGGGACTGTGACGTTCACTCCCACGAAGCAGTTCTCTCCTGCCCACCGGATGAGGTGCTCAGCGGATGATAATTCACCCGGCTGCTGAGCGGTGTCGAGCAGGACGTACTCAACGGCCAGACCGAGAGCGTCACCCTCTGCTTCATGGAGTTGGGGACTCAGGCTGTAGCCGATACCGCTTCCCACTAGTCCCGTGCGCCGGCACATTGGCAAGATCAACCTCCTTGTGCGGTAGGCGCACATATGTTCACCTACCGCTCAGACGATATCTCCTTTCCCTCCAAAGGCCAAGATTTGACATCAGCTCCAACGACTCGTAGTTTTTGTTCGTCTAGTGATTTTTGTTCGCCAGACGCACAGATTGGGAGTGACATAGATGTCCTTGGCCCTTCGCGATGTGTCGCGCACCTTCGGGGGTGTGCGAGCGCTCACAGACGTTTCACTCGAAGTGAACCGGGGTGAGGTCGTCGG
>DASYMY010000487.1:0-2989 GCA_036008825.1 Glaciihabitans sp. | reverse complement strand
GTGCACTAGCAGCAGGTCCTCCCACCGCGCGTACTCGGGCCTGTGTGTCCGGACGTCTTGTGACGAGTGCGCAAGTAGGTCGACCGCGTTCTTCGCGCGGACAGGATTGGTCGGGTGGCCCGCGCCCAGCTGCCAGTTCTGGTAGGCGCTGCTGTAGGCGACGTGGATCCGTGTCGTCATATGGTCTCTCTTTCGTTGTCGTGTAAGTCTATTATATCACGCTGGGTGGTCGATCTGGTCCACCAGCTCCCACAGCTGAATGAGCTGCTCGTCCGCAACCTCCGCTACCTGAAGCGGGTTGTAGAGCAACGTTGCAAGGCGTCCGAGCGCAATTGCGATCGCAGTCTCAGGCTCAGCGGCATGCCAGCGCCGCATGGCTCGTGCACGCAGTGCAGCGAGGAACCGGTCACGATCATCGAGCGTGCGCAAGGTGTCAACCACGCCGTCAGGCGCGATCAGCACTGAAACGTCTACGTAGTCGGCCAGGTCATGGCTCTCATACAGCACTGATGCCCAGCTTCTCGCGTCTCGTCGCCGCGCGACCAGGGATTGAGCACGTCAATGAGCAGTAGAACTTCGTCTGCCCGTTCACCGTCTTACGATTTAGCACTGCCGCTAGTTCTCTGAACTCGGTGCCGCAAGTTGCGCAGGCTAGAACTACGCGCGGTGTCCGTTCACCGGCACGCGATTTGCCACGCGTCTTCAGCTCACAGACTTTGCTGCAGTAAGTACGCCTACGCTTGCCCCAGCGACGGCCGCAAAATTCTCGTCTGCACGCCTTACAAAGCTGCCCATCAAAGCTTCGCTTTCGACGAAACGCAGCTCTCACGGCTTCAGGGTTAGGGTTCTGCCGTTTTCGAGCTTGCATATCAAGCATATTCTGCTTGTGCGTACCCTCGTATAGATGGGTGGGGTTGACACACGGTGGGTTGTCGCACGTGTGGCAGGCCTCTAGCCTGGCGCCAATTGGTCTACCCAGCATAATCTCAAGAACCACACGGCTAGCCTTACCACTAGTGGTGATCCCGTACTGGCCTTTCATTCGACCGTGCCAAATCCAACACTCGTCTGAGTCACCAACAACCACGTTGCCAATCTCCCAAAGCCGCTCAAGTATCCGCGGGTAGAGGCATACCTTCGCATGACGACTCATCGGCGTCCGTCGAGTCTGGTAGCCACACCCACGAGGACACTCGATAACCGGGCCTGGACCCTGCTGGCTCACTTTTTCCATGCAATGATCTTAGCATAACAGGTCGGTCCAAACATACGCGCACGGGACAATTCATCAGTCAGTGGCGCGGCACACATGCCACAAACGGCGAAATGCGTACCAAAACGACGCATAGCACCTACGACGTCCTTCTCCAGCTCGGCGACCATCCGCCGGGCCAGCGCGTACTCGGGCTTGATGCGCGCGAAGTCACCAGGCGCGCCCCTCAAAACGCGCACGTAGCGCGTGCCCCGATACTCCTTCACCTCGCCAAAGAGGAGCTCGTCCGGCGCGCCCACGCTCGCCCCAGGCAGCGCGAACTTGATCGGCAGCTCGACCCCCGGCAGGATGCCTGCGCCACGCGCGGCAGGAGCGGCAGCGACTGTCGCTGGCTTCAGCGGTAGCGTCTTAAGGTCATCGATGACCTTGCTCGCCTGTGACTTGGTGAAGTCACGCGCCTTGCAGAGGGCGATGATCTTGTGCAGGACATTCACCGGCATCACGCGCTGCCGAGCCAGGCCCAGGATGTAGCCCCGTTGGTTGTCGGTCGCCAGCCAGGCAGGTCGCTCGGTCATGGTGTGTCCTCTCGTCGTTGTGTGTATAAGACTATCGTATCATACTTTCAGTGCCTCAGCTTGTCGATGAGGGCGCCGAGCATGACGCCGGCGAAGGGTGCGGCGAGGAAGATGAGCGTGGCGACAAGATTGGGCATTGCAGGTCCTTTCGTCGTGGTGTAAGACTATTATATCACACGGAAGTCAGGCAGCTCCCACCCCAGCTCGGCCATCCTCTGCGGGGTCGCGGGTTTAAACGGGCTGGACAGCCCAAGCGTGATCGCGGCAGCCGCCTCCTCGGCCAAGAAGACGAGGTACGGGCGGACGTTCCACAAGAACACCGTGGCACGCACACCGGTCAGGGACCACCGACCGCCGTGGCTGGTGACATGCTGGTGCTTGTCTGGGCAGTGGACCGAGCACCCGTGCTTCGCGTAAGCACGCGCGGTGTGGGTTACCTTAGTGCCCGTCAAGTCGGCCAGGTGCTGCAGCACACGCACGTCCGAGCGGTGTACGTAGACCATGGGCAGCTCGACGCCGCTCTTGACGGCCCGGCGTTTGATCCCTCCCTGTGTGTCGAGCACCCCCGCCAGGTAGGCGAGCTTTGCCAGCTCAAGGCTCATGTCACTCCAAAGCGCAGGCAGATGCTGCTAAGCACCGCGGGTAGGTCATTGGTCGTGCACCAGCCCGTCACACACTCGCCACCCGACCACGTGTCACGTCGCCAGCGCTCATCTCCAACTGTAGAGGGACGAACGAGCTCCCAGGCGTCGGTACTCACCAGTCTCACGCGCAAGCTGCCGTCAGAGTAGACGGAGAACGACACCCTGCCGAAGTTGATGTCCACGGTCTTGTGCATGACTAGGAACGACACAGTCACAAGTCCTCAGACCCGTCTGGCCACACATAGATGCCCTCACTCCGTGACACCAGCACGTCACGCACCTTGTTAGGCAGCTTCTCGCGGCCACACTGCTTCGCCATGGCGTAGCGCGTGGCGTCAGTGCACGGCACGCCCGGGTCGTAAATCGTCTTGAACTCGGCGTATAGCTCGTCATGGTGAAGCTCGTCGATGAGGATCCCGCGCCACCAGAACGAGTTGAAGACAGCTTGCTGGTCCTCTAACTGACGCCGAGCTCGGTAAGCTGCGAGCTGGCGAGTCTCCTCCAGCGCGCCCATGCGCAGAAGTATCGCTACCGACACGAAGAAAATCAGCATTGCC
>DASYMY010000486.1:0-2083 GCA_036008825.1 Glaciihabitans sp. | reverse complement strand
TCAGGCATGGCTTCGCGCACTCACAGACCTGCGGTTGACCTTGGCGGCGAGGTTGGACGTTGGGCGCAACGGAGAAACCTCCCCGTCCGCTGACGAAGTGCTGGTGAGTGTCTACGACTGGCTGGGATACCTGCAGGAGAGTTTGGTCGAGGCAATCGATCGCTGAGCGTGCGAGGCATCCGCTTGTTGGGTGTGAGAGTCTGGGGACATGGAGGCCATTAGTGAAGAAGAGTTCGAAAAGCTTGTCGTCGACGAGCTTGATGAGCTTCCCGATGAGATGGTCGACGGGCTAGAGAACTTGATCTTTGTGACCGAGGCGCGACCCGAGGACGGCACTCTGGACGTTCTGGGACTGTATGACGGCGTCGCTATCACCCACCGAGACAGTTACGGTTTTGGGGAACTTCCGGACCGCATTATTTTGTACCGCGAACCTTTAGTGCATATTTCGGCCGATCTCGACGAGCTCAAGGACCAGATTCACGTCACGCTGGTACACGAGATTGCCCACTTTTACGGCATCGATGACGCTCAGCTTCACTCACTCGGCTGGGCGTGAGGGTCAACAACTTCCCCGCGGGGCGTGTAGAGCAGCCCAGCGCTACCGAGCGCACCGGTAACACCCACTGAACGCAGCAGTGCGTGCCAGGCTGGCTCCGCTGCTGCCACGTCGGTGCCGTCCACGATCAGATCGGCGAGCGCACGCGGGTTTTCCCTGGCAATAAAGACCTCTTCTTGCTGCGCCCATCTCTCCCAGTGCGGCGCGTACAGGCTGCCATCTCGGGTGAGCGCACGCTGTTTACGAGTCGTTGTGTCAAGTTCCACCCAAATTGCCGCCTGGGCCTGGGCCCGGGAGGCCACGCTGAGTGCACCGCACCCCTCAATCAGAATCGGGCGGCCCTCCTCAAGGCTGTGCCATTCGGCAGGGCGGTCTGTTTCCCAGTCCCAGCGTTGCCAGCGTTTGTGCGGCAGGAGGGTGTGGGTCAGTGCCGCGCTGGCGGCGTCGAGCCCGTCCCAGCCGGCATACATGTCGTCAAGGCGCACCAACTGGACGCCAGGCCAGGCGGCTGCGATCAAGGTCGCCAGTTCTGTTTTTCCTGAACCGGATCGTCCGTCGATCAGCACAACGGGAGGCGCCGCGCCCATCACTGTTCCGTCACCGGAAGGACGGCGATTCCAGCCGGGTCTACCTGCAGTTGCACCCGAGACCCGATCTCGAACAGCTCAGGGGTGTTGGAGATGGCTTCGACCGATTCGATTTCGTTGAACCCGTGCAGCTCTACCCGCAAACGTGACCCGCTCACCGAGGGGGCAACGGAGAGCACTGTCGCCTCCCACGGCCCACCGGGTGCGACCACCAGAGCGGCGGGGCGCAGAGCCAGGGCCGTCTCTTCGCCTGGAACGAGCCGCCGTGCCGCGCTGGGCGGAAGCACGGTGGAGTAGCCAAGGAACCGAGCGACCTCTGCCGTAACCGGTGAGCGCCACACCTGGCTGGGAGAGCCGGTTTGCAGAAGGCGTCCCTGCCCCATCACAGCCACCCGATCGGAGACGGCGAAGGCTTCATCCTGATCGTGTGTGACCATAATGGCGGTTGTGCCGGTATCCCGGAGAATTCGCCGAAGATCTCCCGCCAACCGGTCTCGCAACTCTCGGTCAAGCGAGCTGAGCGGCTCGTCGAGCAGCAGAAGGCGGGGCTGCGCAGCCAAAGCGCGAGCCAACGCAACCCGTTGTTGTTCGCCACCGGACAACGCGGTCACCCGCCGGTCGCCCATCGACGGCAACCCCACCAGGCTGAGCAACTCAGCCACCCGCGCTGCACTGGATTGCTTCGTGGAGCCCGCAATGGTCAACGGGTAGGCAATGTTTTCGGCAACACTGCGGTGCGGAAAGAGTTGACCGTCCTGAAACATCAGAGCAAAACCGCGTTTGTGCACCGGCACCATGGTGATGTCCTCGCCGCGCCACAACACACGCCCCGCCGTCAGTAGTTCCAGCCCGGCAATAGCCCGCAGCAGCGTAGATTTTCCGCTCCCGGATGGGCCGAGAATGCCGAGAATTTCGCCCTCGTGAACATCCAACGTGA
>DASYMY010000485.1:0-7406 GCA_036008825.1 Glaciihabitans sp. | reverse complement strand
CACCATGCAAGCGTATGAATCTGGAAACTATTCCCGATTTAGGTGACATGTCATAAAAATTCACAAAGGGTTAACACCCTTGCGCTCGGTTCTGGTGGGTGAGCGCGATTGCTGTGCGCTAAAGCTTCGTCCAAGCCTCGGTAAGCACGCCGCGGAGGATGTCCTCTATTTCGTCGAATTGGGCTTGCCCAATTGTGAGTGGGGGCGCTAATTGGATGACGGGGTCTCCGCGGTCGTCGGCCCGACAGTACAAGCCGGCATCGAACAGAGCCTTCGAGAGAAACCCCCGGAGAAGGCGTTCTGACTCGTCGTCGTTAAACGTTTCTTTTGTCGCTTTGTCCTTGACCAATTCGATTCCGAAAAAGTACCCATCACCGCGGACGTCGCCCACGATGGGAAGGTCGAGAAGTTTCTCCAGTGTCGAGCGAAAGGCCGGGGAGTTGGTTCGCACGTTTTCATTGAGCTTTTCCTCTTCAAATATGTCGAGGTTGGCCAACGCGACAGCGGAGGACACGGGATGACCGCCGAAGGTGTACCCGTGATAAAACGACGTGTTGCCGTGTTTGAACGGCTCATAAATTCTGTCGCTGATGATGGTTGCCCCGATGGGGGAGTACCCGCTGGTCATTCCTTTGGCGCAGGTGATCATGTCGGGCACGTAACCGTAGGCGTCACAGGCGAACATGTGCCCGATGCGGCCGAATGCGCAGATCACTTCGTCGCTCACCAAAAGCACGTCGTATTTGTCACAGATTTCCCTGACCCGTTGGAAGTATCCAGGCGGCGGAGGGAAACACCCACCGCTGTTCTGCACGGGTTCGAGGAACACGGCGGCAACTGTTTCCGGGCCTTCAAAGAGGATCATCTCTTCGATGCGGTTCGCTGACCATACCCCAAAAGCTTCAAGGTCGTCGCTGTGCTCGGGTGCGCGGTAAAAGTTCGTATTAGGAACCCGGAAGCCGCCCGGGGTGAGCGGCTCGAACATTTCTTTCATCGCCGGGATGCCGGTAATCGCAAGAGCGCCCTGTGTGGTGCCGTGATAGGCAACCGCGCGCGAGATCACCTTGTGTTTTGTGGGGCGACCCTGCAACTTCCAGTAGTATTTCGCCAGCTTGAACGCTGTTTCGACGGCTTCTCCTCCGCCCGTGGAGAAGAACACGCGGTTTAGATCGCCGGGCGCATAGTCGGCGAGACGATCAGCCAGCTCAATGGCGGCCGGGTGAGCGTATGACCAGAGGGGGAAGAATGCCAACTCTTCCGCCTGTTTTGAGGCAACGCTGGCGAGTGAGGTGCGGCCGTGCCCGGCGTTAACCACAAACAATCCGGATAGCCCATCAATGTACTTTTTTCCACGTGAATCCCAGATGTGATGCCCTTCACCCTTGGTGATGATGGGCACACCCGCGCCATCTTCCATCACCGATTGACGGGAGAAGTGCATCCACAAGTGATCTTTGGCCTTCTGCTGCAGTTCCGATTCACGCTCCAGCGGCAACGCCGCTGGAGAAGTCGTATCGGCCGCGGAGGCGGAGGCGGAAACGGGCTGTTCTGTGGTTGTCATCGTGTTCCCCAGTTGTAGAGCTGCTTGTGGAGTTTGAGATAAACGAATGTTTCGGTGGAAAGCACACCGGGAATGGCCCGGATTTTTTTGTTGAGCAACTCAATGAGGTCGTCGTCGTTTTCGCAGACGACCTCCGCGAGGATGTCGAAGCTGCCGGCGGTCAACACCACGTAGTCAACGGCGGGTAACTCACCCAGAGCTGTTGCCACCACAGTTGTGTCGCCTGACACGCGGACGCCGATCATTGCCTGTCGATAAAACCCCAATTGCAACGGATCGGTGACCGCTACCACCTGCATCACGCCGGAGTCGGTGAGTTTTTGCACACGCTGTCTCACCGCAGCTTCGCTAAGTCCAACCGCCTTGCCGATCTCCGCATAAGAACGACGTCCATCGGTCTGCAATTGCTCGATGATCGCTTTAGAGACATCGTCCAGTTGGACGGGCTTCGCTCCGTTGGGTTTTGCGGTAAGGCTCATACGTCGATTCTGTCAGTGCTTGAACTGTTGAACAAGTGATTCCGTATGAGTGTTCCCCGATTGACAACGAAATCAGTCGCACAAGCACTAGTGGCCTCCCACCGCGGTTCTGTAGGGTAAGCGCATGAGCGCAGTCGAGATTCATAACTTCATCAACGGCGAATACGTAGAAGCCCGAGCCAACTCATCGTTTGATGTGATTGACCCGTCAACCGAAGAAACGTACGCGAGCTCTCCGGTCTCGTCCGCGGCCGACGTACAGGTGGCATTTGAGGCGGCTGAGGCAGCGTTCGAGATTTGGGGTGAGTCGACTCCGTCTGAGCGACAGCTGGCGCTGTTTCGCATCGCCGACGCTATGGAAGAGCGTGCGGAAGAATTCGCCGACCTCGAGTCGAAAGACACGGGCAAACCGCGATCCTCGCTTGTTGACGACGAAATTCTGGTTTCGGTCGACCAGATCCGATTCTTCGCCGGGGCGGCGCGCAACCTCGATGGTAAGTCAGCCGGCGAATACATGAAAGACCACACGTCCTTCATTCGGCGAGAGCCCATCGGGGTCATCGGTCAGGTCACGCCCTGGAACTACCCACTGAATATGGCGGTGTGGAAGTTTGCTCCCGCAATCGCAGCGGGGAATACCACGGTTCTCAAACCTAGTGACACCACACCCTCCTCGACCCTGCTCCTGGCAGAGATCGCCGCCGAGTTCCTTCCCAAGGGTGTGCTCAACGTCATCACAGGTGACCGAACAACCGGTGCGGCGATGATCGAAAATTCGATCCCACAAATGGTGTCGATCACGGGGTCGGTGCGCGCGGGAATGGAAGTCGCCAAGTCCGCCGCTAACGACCTGAAACGGGTCCACCTCGAACTGGGTGGCAAAGCACCCGTCATCGTCTTCGACGACGCTGATATCGCCGCAGCCGTTGAAGGCATCGCCAGCGCAGGTTACTTCAACGCCGGGCAAGACTGCACGGCGGCAACACGAGTGCTTGTGCACGAGAACATTCACAACGAATTTGTTGCCGCACTCGTTGAGTACGCTCGAACCAATACCCGAACCGGTGCACCGGATGATCCCAACGCTTTTTTTGGGCCCGTCAACAATGCGACCCAATTGGAACGGGTGTCGTCGATAGTTGATGCGCTTCCCAGTAACGCCGAAGTGGCGCTCGGCGGCAAACGGCAGGGCGGCGTCGGCTATTTCTATGAGGCAACGGTTGTCACCGGGTTGATGCAAACCGACGACGCAATTCAAAACGAAATCTTTGGGCCTGTAATCACCGTGCAGCCGTTTCGGGACGAGGATCAGGCGCTGCGCTGGGCAAACGACGTCCAATATGGGCTGTCCTCCAGTGTGTGGACAAAGGACCACAGCCGCGCCATGCGCTGCGCAAAACGACTTGATTTTGGTTGTGTATGGATCAACACCCACATTCCATTGGTTGCTGAGATGCCACACGGCGGGTTCAAACATTCCGGCTACGGGAAAGATCTGTCGGCCTACGGATTTGACGACTACACGCGTGTCAAGCACGTAATGAGTTACATCGGCGGCTGACCCACCAGAATAGGAGAGTGCAAGACGATCTCGAAGACACGGTAGTCGCCGATCAATCGCGTCGAGCGCGCCCTACCATGATCGACGGAAGCCCTCCTGCTGCGCAGGTGTTGGACTCGGACGACACGATCATCGTGCAGCGCCCATCGGCGCGCCGGGCTCCCATTCCACCTGCCCCCGAGCAGGACCCGCTTCTCGCAGAGCCGTCACCGGTAGCTGCCCCACCTGAACCTGAACCTGCGCCCTCGGCATCGTCGCCACACGAGACCAATCAGGGAGCGCCACAACCCGCCATTTTCGAACTAGTTGAACCGCCGCTGGGTTTCGGAGTTCTCGCGCACGCGTCAAAAGCCGCACCTGCTTCTGATGTGACGGACGGGCCACCAGCGCCTCGGGTTGTCAACACCGGCACGAGCACCGCCGCGCATTACCGGTTTCGCATCGCCGACACCGTTGTGGGGCTCGATAAAACGGCGTTTATTGGGCGAAAGCCAGGACGACCGCGGGTAATTCGCGACGAATCGTTGCGCCTGGTTCACGTGCCGTCGGCGCACCAGGAAGTGTCGAAAACCCACCTAGAAGTGCGGCAACGCGGGGCATCCGTCATTGTCACGGATCTAGGTTCGACCAACGGATCTGTGGTCAATATTCCCGGAAGTACACCGCGCACGCTACGACCAGGTGAATCAATGGTGGTAACTCCGGGCACACTTGTTGATATAGGTGACGGTAATCTCGTAGAGATCCTTCCGATACAGCGGTCGTGAGCTGTGTACCTAGTAGATAAAGCAGGAAGGTATCCGTGACCGAGATCGGTAGCAACAACCCCGAGTTCGTCGTGTCGCTCCCCGGACGCGCGGACGCTCAGATTCGTTTGGCCTGGGCGGCCTCCACCGATGTGGGCAAACGTCGCAGTGCGAACGAAGATAGTTACGTGGCGCAGTCGCCTGTCTTCGCTGTCGCAGACGGAATGGGCGGCCACGCCGCAGGAGATTTGGCGAGCGCAGCAGTGGTTCGCCGGTTGGCCGAAACGAACAGTCAAGACTTCACCGTCACCGAGGTCATCGACCGTGCGCTGGAGGCAGCAACGGACGACATTGAGCTGGTCAGTGTTGACAGTGAGCTGGGTGTCGGAACCACAGCGACAGGCGCTGTGCTGACGATGATGGGGGAGGACCCCTACTTCGCGGTGTTCAACGTTGGCGACAGCCGGGTCTACGCCTTCGAGGGTGGCCGGCTGCATCAGGTGACCGTTGACCACTCTGTGGTGCAGGAGATGGTTGATGCCGGCATGATTTCTCGTGCGCAGGCCGAACACCACCCAGACAACAACATCATCACGCGGGCCGTGGGATTTGGTGCGCCGCCCACCGCCGATTACTGGATGCTGCCGCTGGCCCCGGGAGTTCGGTTGTTGATCTGCTCAGACGGACTCAACAAGGAACTCAGCGACGACGATGTCCGAGACATTCTTGCTGCAGGCGACAGCGCCGACGAGACCGTGACAAAGCTGGTCAATGCTGCGCTGGACGCAGGCGGTCGGGACAACGTCACCGTCATTGTTGTCGATGTGCTCGAAGCGCCCATCAACCATCAGCACGATATTCGCACGGGCGAAACGGACGCCGTCACGGAGTGAGTGATAAAAGTCACAGCGGATCTGTTTACAATTAGGGCACTCGCTGAGGGGCTTGGGGGTTAGCGTGGCACGACGACTTCCGTCCCAGCCTCCCGTTTTGCCTGGGTTCTCGTTTATGCACGTGCTTGGCTCGGGCGGGTTCGCCGACGTCTTTTTGTACGAACAGAACATGCCACGCCGGCAAGTGGCCATCAAGGTTCTTCTGAGCGAAGTCGTCAACGACCAAGTTCGGCAAATGTTTCAAGCCGAAGCCAACCTGATGGCGCAACTCAGCGCGCACCCGTCCATCTTGACGGTGTTCCAGGCAAGCGTGTCGGCGGACGGTCGCCCCTACCTGGTGATGGAGCTGTGTTCTTCAGCCATTGGCACCACATACCGATCGGAACATCTGCCGGTTACCGAAGCTCTGCGCATTGGGATCCGTATCGGTAGCGCCATCGAAACAGCCCATCGCGCCGGCGTGCTGCACCGTGACATTAAGCCCAGCAACATTCTGATGACCGCGTACGGGCACCCCGTCCTGTCTGACTTCGGCATCGCGGCGACATTGGGCGAGATGGATGGCCAGGACAGCGTTGGTATGTCCATCCCATGGTCAGCACCCGAAGTGCTTCTCGACGAGACGGCCGGAACCGTGCAATCCGAGGTGTGGTCGCTCGCGGCGACCGTGTACTCGTTACTCGCCGGTCGATCGCCGTTCGAAGTGCCCGGCGGGGCGAACTCTTCAGCCGACCTGGTCTCGCGGATCAGCAAAGCGAAACCGCAGCCGACCGGACGCACCGATGTGCCGGAAAGTCTTGAACGGCTGCTGGCACAGACGCTCACTCGCAAACCAGCCAACCGGCCTGCGAGTGTGTATGAACTGATTGCGGGCTTCCAAACCATCGAAACCGAACTGGGCGCCCAACAAACGGCCATCGAGGTTGCACGTGACGAATGGGCAATGTCAACCGACTCCGACATCGCCGACCGCACCCGGGTGCGCTCTATCGCCAATGTTGCCGAACCCCGCAGTGGCGGGCGCCGGCGACGCTCAAGAGCCTCCTCCGCCGAAGGCGTCGGTACCGCAGCTGGTGTGTCCAGCGGGGTGCGGCCGTCCACTATCACCGCACGTAAACGTGCACTCACCTGGGCGCTCGCCGCTACCGTTGTTGTTGTTCTTGGCCTTGGCGCCAGTGCCACGTGGGTGTTAGTGCGGGCGGGGGGCAGCGGCATCCCCCAGGTGAGTGACGTCATTGCCACAACCACGGCCGATTCGGTCGACTTCAGCTGGGGCGACCCCGGTCTCGAACCCAACGACATGTATTCGATCACCATGGGAAGCGGACAGACATCGTTGCAGCGGGCCGAAGGGTTCACCGTCGACGCAAATGCCGGTGAGCGGGTCTGCATCACGGTCGCGGTGAACCGTGACGGTGTTACCGGAGCCTCCAGCGCTCAAGCCTGCGCGGATACGCCGGAGTGATCGCGCCCGATGAGTAGAGCCTGGTTTTCCCAGCACCGGTCCTTAGCCCTGACCGCGCTGAGCAGCATTGTTGTTACCGCCATTGTCGCGACCGCCGCCGTGGTCTCCACCGGGTACTCAGCCGAAAAAATTGACCTGCAGGACGCCTCGGTCTGGGTATCGAACTCGGCCGAGTCTGCCGTTGGCCGAATCAACACCGAAGTGCGCGAGCTGAACTCCGTTGTGCCAGCGGTAGGTTCGGACACCCAAACGCTACAGGACGGGTCAACGGTGCTGATCGTCGACCAAAGCGACGCCACCGTTGACATTGTTGACCCAGCCACCTCCACCATCTCGGACAGTGTTCCGTTGCCACCCAACGATCCACAGGTACTCCTTACCCACACCACTGATACAGCGGATGCCACGGTTGTAATCGTTGCCCGTGCAACGGGCGAACTGTGGACCGTCCCGCTGGCGACACTGTCGACCTTTGACGCCGAGGACGCTCCCGCTCTCACTTTGGGCGCCGATGTGGTCACCAGCATGGACGAGTCCGGCCAGATTTTTGTCTACTCACCCGACACGGCGGCCGTCTACGGCATCCTTGCCGACGATGCCGGCACCGTGACAAGTACCGACCCACTCGAGGTGGGAGAAGACGCCGAACTGTCGATCACCTCCGTCGGTGGCCGGTGGGCTGTCCTCGATTCTCAGAGCCT
>DASYMY010000484.1:0-1571 GCA_036008825.1 Glaciihabitans sp. | reverse complement strand
TGGGCACGCGCTTCGTTATGGGTTGTTGGCCACGAGAATAGGCGGGGGTCGCCCGGGGCGTTGGGAAATTGCGCACTGACCCACTTGATGGCCAGCGCAACATCGTCGGAGGCATCAGCTGTCGCATCGGTCGACGTATTGGCGGTGGCCTCGTCAGCTTCTGCCATTAGCGCGTCAATGTCGAATGTCCCTTCGCGCTGCAGGAAGGGATGCTGCGCGAATCGGCCCACGGTTGCGGGCGTGTATCCACGCGGGAGTTTCTTGCGGTTCTCCGTATCAAAGGACCACTTCCCGCCGACGGGTTTTCCGTTCTCCATCAGGATGTCGAAACGGCGACGCTGCCAAGCGTAAAAATCCTGCATACGGGCATCGTTGTGCGAGAACCAGTCATCGATATCGTTGCGGCTGGAGAAGAAGTTTGGGGTCTCCAACACGTCGTCCTGGTGCATCTGATACCCACCGTCGGCGAGCGCGGCGAAAAGGTCTTTCTCCAGCCAATCGTCAACCACATCGAACCAGGTCACTTGGGAAGGTTTGCGGCCACGAATGACCGCGGCGAGTTGATCACGGGAGCTCTGAGCGACCTCGCTCTGCAGAACAACAACCTCGAAGCCACGTTCGCGCAGGCGCCCGGCGAACCGCGATAGCGTCGCGCGGTGCAACACCAGCTTGTGTGAGTGGAAGGAATACTGACGCAACAGGAGGTCATGCTCGACGAGCACAAACACGGTGCCGCCGTCGGCGTCGAGGTGGGCTTCGAAGAGTTGATGCGGCATCACAAGGCGTACGGCGGGGCCGGAGGTCATTCCTCAACGATAAACGGGCCGGCCGACATTGGCTCTGCGCCTCAGTGATCCCGCCTTGGCAACGATGAAGCAGCGGTTGCATAACGCGTGGCGAGCTGTTGAAAGGCGGCAGCCAGCTCAGGCGGGCCCACCACCTCGATGTTTGCGTCAAACCGACCAAGCGAGGCCGCCAAGGCAATCCATGACCAAGACCCAGACTCGAACCGGCACCGGCCTTCACCCAGATCCTCAACTGTTCCGTCACCTGCGAATGGTGCCACTGCGCTGGCGGGCATTCCCAGAATGACAGTGCCTTGGCAGGGCCAGTGGCTACCGACATCCGCTCCAACAAATCGGGCCGCGACAAAGGCGCCAACACTGCCACCGGGGATCTCTCGTGGAGTAGAGCGAGGCCCGGTAGGGATACGTGGGGTGATCCGGTCTGCGCGAAAAGTGCGCCAATCGCCACGGTCGAGGTCCCATGCGACCAAATACCAGCGCTGCCCCACCGAGACAAGGTAATGCGGTTCAACTCGACGCGCTGCCGGAAAGTCGACAGACTCTCCGCGTTCCCGTGAGCTTTCGTAGTCGAATCTCAACACCTCATGAGAGCGGATGCCACTGGACACGGCTACCAACACGTCGGGGTGAACGGTCCCCTGGGAGCGGGTGGGCAGGGCGGTGAACTTGATCGCGTTCAGTCGGTGGCGTAGACGGGCCGGCATCACCTGCCGGACCGTGGTCAACGCTCGTATCGCTGCTTCCTCAACGCCCACCCCGCTTACC
>DASYMY010000483.1:0-2143 GCA_036008825.1 Glaciihabitans sp. | reverse complement strand
TGGTGATTGTGACAGAGTCAGGCCCGCGCTGCACAGTAACTGTGAGCGTAGCGCCGGTGTCGGAGCTGGTGACGGTGGTGGTTGTGGTGCCAACACCGCCGGGGTACACGGTGATGGTGAGACCGTCAAGGTAGTCGTAGTCGGGCCGGTCGACCCGGTTGCCGGTGGCAAGAACCGCGCCGGGGCGCACCCAGATCGGCATACTCAACATGCTGTGCTCTTCGGTGCGCCAGAGCGGACCGGTCACCTGCTCGCCCGTGAGGTAGTTCGTCCAGAGACCTGCTGGCAGGTAGTACTGCACCTCGGAGTCGCTGAACACGGGCGCGACCAGGATGTTCTCGCCCAGCATGTACTGCCGGTCGAGATACCCGCAGCTGGGGTCATCCGCAAATTCGATCTGCATGGGTCTCATAAACGGGATGCCATCGGTGTGGGCTTCCAAACCGACCTGGTAGAGGTAGGGCATGAGCTCGAGTTTGAGGTGCGAGAAGGTGCGGGTGACCTCCACCGCTTCGTCGTCGAACGCCCACGGCACCCGGTAGCTGGAGGAGCCGTGCATTCGGGAGTGGCTGGAGAACATACCGAACGCGACCCAGCGTTTGAAGACCGATGGGTCGGGTTTGCCTTCGAAACCGCCGATGTCGTGGCTCCAGAAGCCGAAGCCGCTGAAGGCGAGGGACAGGCCACCGCGGAGGGTTTCGGCCATCGACTCGTAGGAGGAGGAGTTGTCGCCACCCCAGTGGATGGGCATGCGCTGTCCGCCGGTGGTTGCGGAGCGGGCGAAAACGACCGCCTCGCCAACACCACGGTGCTCTTCGAGTACATCGAACACGGCCTGGTTGTACAGCTGGGTGTACCAGTTGTGCATGGCCTCGGGCGAGGCGCCGTTGTGCCAAACAACGTCGGTGGGGATGCGCTCGCCGAAGTCCGTTTTGAGGGCGTCAATTCCCTGGGCCAGCAGGGTACGTAGCTTGTCTTGGAACCACGCGGTGGCGTCGGGGTTGGTGAAGTCCACCAAACCCATTCCGGCCTGCCACTGGTCCCACTGCCAGATGCTGCCGTCGGTGCGGCGCACCAGGTAACCGGCCTCGGCGGCTTCGGCGAAGATGCTGGAGCGCTGCGCAATGTACGGGTTGATCCAGGCGCTCAGGCGCAGCTCCCGCTCGTGCAGGCGGGCGAGCATTCCTTCGGGGTCGGGGAAGACCCGTTTGTCCCACTCGAAGTCTGTCCAGTTGAATTCGCGCATCCAGAAGCAGTCGAAGTGGAAAACGCTTAAGGGAAGGTCGCGATCGCGCATTCCGTCGATGAAGCTGGTGACGGTCGCTTCGTCGTAGTCGGTGGTGAACGATGTCGACAGCCACAGACCGTACGACCAGGCGGGAACCTTCGCGGGGCGCCCGGTCAGCTCGGTGTATCGGCCGAGGATGTCTTTCGGGGTGGGCCCGGCGATCACAAAGTATTCGAGGCTCTCACCGGCGGTCGAGAACTGCACCCGCTCCACCGTTTCGGAGGCCACCTCAAAGGAGACGTGCTCGCTGTGGTTGACCAGCACCCCGTAGCCCCGGTTGGTCATGTAGAACGGGATGTTTTTGTAGGACTGCTCGCTGGAGGTTCCCCCATCGGCATTCCAGATGTCGACGGTTTGCCCGTTTTTAACGAGGGCGCCGAAGCGCTCGCCCAGCCCGTACACGAGTTCGCCGACCCCGAGGGAGAGCTGCTCGTGCACATAGGTTTTGCTGGGCGCGAGGCCCGTTGAGCTGATGCCCACCTCCCCAACCGGTTCGGCCGGAACGGGCGCGCCGTCGCCGAGGCTGATGTAGCCCACCGACTTGTGCTGGCTGGAGGTCAGTACCCGCCCACCCGATTCGAAGGTCAAATTCCAGGGCGCACCGGGGGTGATGCGGGCCGTCAGGCCGCCTGAGGTGAGGCTTCCACCTGAGGCATCCGCTTCGGCAACTCCGACTCCTTCAACCGCGCCAACCAGATCGAAGCCGGCTGCGGGGGTTCGTCCGGTGTGGTGATCAATTCGAACGCGGATGACTCCGTCCAGCGGCGACGACAACGTCACGCTCAGCAGCGCCCGGTTCAGTGTGTCACCGCGGCGGGCGATGACCTTGGTGGGGGCGAAGATGCGGAGGGTGTC
>DASYMY010000482.1:0-3073 GCA_036008825.1 Glaciihabitans sp. | reverse complement strand
CGAGGGGCAGCCGCGCAACGCCGTGTTGCCGGATGTTTACGCGGAGGCTTTCAGCGCCGCGGTGGATTTCCTGGGCACGCGACCGTTTATCGACCGCGGCCGGATTGGTGTTCTGGGGATTTGCGGCAGCGGGAGCTTTGTCATCAGTGCCGCCAAGATCGACCCGCGGATGCGAGCCATCGCGACCGTGAGCATGTATGACATGGGCGGTGCGAATCGCCACGCGCTCAAGCGCTCGCTGACGCTCGAGCAGAGGAAGAAGGTCATCGCAGAGGCGGCAGAACAACGCTACGCCGAGTTCACTGGTGGTGAGACCAAATACACCGGCGGAACGGTTCATGAGCTGAATGAAAGGACGCACCCGATTCAGCGTGAGTTCTACGACTTCTACCGCACGCCAAGAGGTGAGTTCACGCCCGATGGCAGCTCACCGCAGCTGACGACCCATCCGACGCTCAGCAGCAACACCAAGTTCATGAACTTCTATCCGTTCGTGGACATCGAGACGATTTCTCCTCGTCCGATGCTGTTCATCACGGGCGATCGCGCTCACTCCCGGGAGTTCAGTGAAGAGGCTTACAAGCTCGCCGCTGAGCCGAAGGAACTGGTCATCGTTCCCAACGCCGGGCACGTGGATCTCTACGATCGGGTGCAACTCATCCCGTTCGACAAGCTCACCGCGTTCTTCACCCAGCATCTGAAATAGCGCGGGATATGAGACAACGAAATGCCCTCGCGATCCGCCGCATGGCAGCAGTCATCCTTGTGCCCCTCGTTACCAAAGTGGGGCTTTGGTAGCGCAGCTCGAACGGGCAACTCTGTTGCGCGGCAGGGTGCGCAGGAGGAGGATGAGACGCTGCTGGATCTCAGGCCAGTTTCGTAGCCAACCCCATCTTCGAAACGGAGTTTCACCCGCATCAGTGCTGCCATAAGCCTCACTTTGGGCACGAGGAGTAACCCTTCGCGCAAGCACCGATCAGGCAGCTGAATCCGAAGCAACGCCCTTGGGTTGGTTCGCTGGGTGGCGGAGACGCCTGCTGGAGGATGCTCCGTGGCCCATCTGTGAACAGCCGACCGGAGTAGGAAGCCGCTGAGCTATGGGACGGCGCCCGTGCTGGTTCGAACGCGGTGGACGGTTAGCGGTGCGCGGTCCGAACTGCGCTTGAAGGAGCAGATGGGTTCGCTCAATTCCCAGCCGCGTGATTTGAGCATCTGTCTCGTTGGTTCGTCCGATGGCTCCAGCACATACACAGTTGAAGGATCCTGGTCAGCGGGCAGGCTCCCGAGTGTCGCCGATGCGGCGCGGCGGTCGCTGGCAAAGGTGAGGATCGTCCGCCATTTTCCGGGCGTTAGAAGCCACGCGCCGGGTGGGGTCAGCCGGCGCAGTTCGCGTCCGAGTTCCATGATGCCTTCATAATCGCCGCCACGGTATTGGACGATAAATGGCAACGAGCGCTGCTCGATGACGAACCCGGCTGTTCGGCCGAGATTCATGCCGACATATAAGATGAACAGGAACGCCGCCACGCGATACGCGACGCGGTGAGGAATAGCTAGCCATGCAACCCAGCGAGTGAACCGCCACCATCCGAAAATGAGGATCGGAATGATGGGTAGAAAGTAGCGCGGGACGGACCAGTAAAGCAGCCACTGGATAAGAAACAGGGAGACGATCAGGCCCCATAACCATCGTCGTCGGAGGAGCATGAATGTTCCGGAAAACATGACGATCGTGATCAGGCCGTCGAGGATGATGCTTTGGGAGTAGAGCTGATTCCCAAGCAACGCATTGGGAGCGACGTCGCTCAATAAGTAAGGGAGCTGCACCCTCACCGCATGGTGCAGAGTCCCGCCCTGCCTGTCCTCCGAGTAGTGAACGGCTTGCGATTCCTTCGGAAATAATCCGGAGGAGTCGCTGGCTCGGGGATCCAACGCTCGAACAGCGATCGAAACCACGAGCACCAGGGCGGCGGCCGCGAGAGGGCGCCACTCAAGCCGACGAATCGCTTCAACCAAAAACGTGATCAGCAGCGCGGCCCCGACCACCAGAGAGACGATGCGAAAGGCTGCCATCAAACCCATACCCAGCCCGATCAGAACCAAGCCCATCACCCCACGGCGGTCGGTTCGCTGCATTAGTTCGTACCCAACCAGCGATAGCATCAGGCCAAACAGAAAAGGCGTGTCGGCCGACACATTGAGCGCGTGCCGGTAAAAGGTGGAGTTGATCGCCAGCATCACAGTGACGATGACCGCGACTCCGCGGCGGGTATGCAGGCCCACCCAGAGATACGTCAAAGCAAGCGTCCCCGCTGCGAAGCACAGCATGATGGCGACGGCAGGCCACATCACATCGACGCCGAACAGTCTGAAGGTGGTCGCGACGAGATAGGGTACGCCAGGATTGGCCCATCCTCCGTCCCCGTTGGGATGGGTGAAGCCCCGTCCCTCGGCCAGGTGCCGGGCAATCGTCGCGTGCACTGCGCTGTCCGTTTCCGGGCGCCACTGGCCATTAAACCCGAGCAGCAGCAAAAGAAACGCGCCTCCCAGGCACCAGCGGCGATAACGGTCCGCGAGCACAGTTAAGCGCCACGGCCAGGAGCCGCGCCGACTTACCGGCAAGCTCACCACCTCACTCACCGTGAGTAGTCTTCATGGCGCGCTCCGGCGCCCCTCTGGCGGAAGGCGTGCTTTGCCCAGTCGGACTCGCGCCTCTTCTCAACGCCAGAAACATCAGCGCCAGACATGCGATTGTCGGTAACTTATAACTGTCGATCACCACCGACAGATCCCGGCCAAGAAGCTCGCGCTGCGGCAGCCAGATACAGCACCACACACCGACCAGGATCACTTGCTCCCAGCGCTTCATCGGTGCGCGAAAACCATCCCACAAGACCACCATCACCAGTGGTAGCATCAGCACCAAATGCTGCCGCCAGCAGATAGGTGAGAGCACCGCGGATAACATCGCCACCACTGCCAGCTCGCGCGCCAAGTCGGAGCGCGATGTGAACCGCCCAGGTCTTCGAAATACCCACGCGAACCCGAGTCCGAGTGTTACCAGGACACTGGC
>DASYMY010000481.1:0-3179 GCA_036008825.1 Glaciihabitans sp. | reverse complement strand
GAGGCGGAGATCAAATCGATCGGTGCCCAGCTCACGTAGCCCATGAGGTCCACGCCCTCTTCCACGGCCTGGATCATCTGCTCGAAGTGCGCGCGGAAGTAGTCGATGCGGTAGGGGTCGTGGATCTTGCGGTCTTCGGTGAGCTCGTCGCGCATGCCCAGGCCGTTCTCCACGATGAACAGCGGCTTGCCGTAGCGGTCGTAGAGGTCGATGAGCGAGATGCGCAGCCCGACGGGGTCGATCTGCCAGCCCCACTCGCTGGACTCCAAGAACGGGTTCTTCACACCCAGAACAGTGTTGCCGGGAGTGCGTTCAGCGTCAGGGCGCACCGATTCGGTCATCGTCATGTAGTAGCTGAACGAGATGAAGTCGACCGGGTGGTCACGCAGTAACTCGATGTCGCCGTCGTCAAACGGGATGGTCACATCACGACGGGCCAGCGCGTTGAGGGCCAGGCGTGGGTACTCCCCGCCGGCCTGCACGTCTGTACACAGGTAGAGCATGCGCTCTTTCGCCTGCGTTGCCGCAACGTCGTCGGGGTGACAGGTGTTGGGGTAGGTGGTGAGCATGGTGAGCATGCACCCCATCTGCGCCGCTGGCCACATCTCGTGCAACATCTTGGTGACCGAAGCGGATGCCACAAATTGGTGGTGCAGCGCCGTGTAGCAGGCCTGCTCCAGGTTGCCCTCAACGGTTTCCTCGATGATTCCGCCCGAGGTGAAGGGGTGACGGATGATGCCGTCAATCTCGTTGAACGTCAGCCACATCTTGACGAGGTGCCCAAAGCGTTCGAAGCAGGTGCGGGAGAACCGTTCAAACAACTCAATGGTTCTGCGGTCAACCCACCCGTTGTGCTTCAGCGCAAGCGCCATTGGCGGGTCGTAGTGGGAGAGGGTCACCAGGGGTTCGATGTTAAGACGGCGCATCTCGGTGAACAGAGCCTCGTAGTAGGCGACACCTTCGGCCAACGGCTCCAGCTCTTCGCCCGTGGGGTAAAGCCGGGTCCAGGCGATGGAGACGCGCAGGGTGGTGAATCCCATTTCGGCGAACAGGGCGAGATCTTCTGGGTAGCGGTGGTAGAAATCGATCCCCCGCCGCTTTGGGTAGTACTCGGTATCGTCGTCTGCCAACGCCGCGGTAATGCTTTCGACCGTGTTGATGTGGTGCAGTGCGTACTCTTTTGGGTCGGCCTTCGGCTTGTAGGTGGACACGTCAGAGACGGCGGGACCACGGCCGCCATCGCGCCATGCGCCTTCGACCTGGTTGGCGGCGAGAGCGCCACCCCAACGGAATCCTTTAGGCAGCGCCATCAGCGAGCTCCTTTACTTTTTCTTCAATTGAGACGAGCGGGTCGCCTGATGTCACGGTTCCGGTCGCGGTGACCGTAACCGTGTAGTCCACTGAGTTCACTACGAGAACCGGGGTGGTGGTGTCGTAGCCGGCGGCAGTGATCGCATCGAGGTCGGCTTCGAGTAGCAACTGTCCGACCTCCACACGGTCGTCAACGGCAACGTGTGCGACAAACGGTGACCCGTTCAGCTGCACGGTGTCGATGCCCACGTGGACCAGTACTTCAACACCGTCATCGGCGCGGATGCCCACGGCGTGCTTCGAGTCGAGCAGGGCTGTGACCACACCTGCAATGGGGGCGCGCACGGCTCCATCGGTGGGGCGAATGGCAACACCTTCGCCAAGAATTCCCGAAGAGAACACCGCGTCATCCACCTCAGACAGCGGAACAATGGTGCCGGTCAGCGGGCTGATCAGAGCCGCGCTTCCGGCAACCGGCTCCGCAACCTCAGCGGTCTCGCCGAGCGCCCGCAGGGTGCCTGATGCGCTGTCACGCCAGATGATGGCGCAAACGATGAACGACACAGCGACCGCGATAACCAGTCCAATGGCCGCATTGATGAGGTTCCACGGGGTGAGGGCGTCAATAAACATGGAGAAGCTGGCAACTCCGGGGCTGACCGCCGCGAACGCAGCCACCTGGGTGAGTCCCAGGTAAGCGCCGGCCGACATACTTCCGGCGACCACCGCGATGAGTGCGCGACGGTTCTGCAAGGTCACACCGTAGAGGGCAGGTTCAGTGATACCGAACAGGGCGGAGACTCCACCCGACAACGCTGTTGCGCGCAGTGCGGTGTTCTTCGTGCGCAGGGCGACCGCGAGGCTTGAGCCCGCCTCGCTGAGGTTGTGCGCCAGGGATGCGACCAGGTAGAAGGTGTCTCGACCGCTGCTGGCGAGGGTCGCGATGGTGGGCGGGATAAACGCCTTATGCATGCCCACCGAGATGATCAGCGGCAGAACGCCGGCGAGCAACATCACGGCAACCCAGCCGAATGAGTTGTAGAGGCCGATCATGGCGCCGGTGAGGAGCACTCCGAGAAAGTTGCCCAGCGGGCCGAGCAAGAAAATCATTGCCGGGGCAACAATGATCAGGCACATCAGCGGCACAAAGAAGGTGCGGATGGGCGCCCAGGTGACCCGGTTGAAGAACCGCTCCACCACGGCCAGCAGCATCACCGCGAGGATCGCGGGGAAGACCTGTGCGCTGTAGTTGACAACGGGAACGGCGAGGCCGAAAAGTGCAGCGCCGCCTTCCTGGCTAACCAGAGCGGTGAAGGCGGGAAACATCAGCACGCTGACAAGGCCGAGGGCCAGGGGCCGGTTCACGTCGAGCTTTTTGGCCGTGGTGTAGGCCACCAATAGCGGCAGGAACGCGAAAACAGCGTCCGGAATTGCCGAAAGAAGTTTGAAGTTATCGCTGGCCGGATCCATCCAACCCACAGCGGATGCCAGCACCAGTAGGGACTTGAAGATACCGGCGCCGGCGATGGCGGGAATGATTGGGGTGAACACACTCACCACAAAGTCCATGGTGACAAGACCGGCTCGCTTCACGGTGAGCGGTTGGCGCTTTTGGGGACCAGCATCTGCGGATTCGCCGCCGCGTTGCTTTTCAACAGCGGCATACATTTCGGCAACCTTGCTGCCAACAATCACCTGAGTCTGGGGGCCTTTAACAACACCGATTACACCGGGAATTGCCTTGAGGGCGGCCTCGTCAGCTTTAGTGTCATCCGCCAACGCAAAGCGCAGTCGTGTTGAGCAGTGTTGCAGTTTCGAGATATTGCCGGCACCGCCGACGCCCTCGATGATGGCTTTCGCACTTTCCT
>DASYMY010000480.1:0-7028 GCA_036008825.1 Glaciihabitans sp. | reverse complement strand
CCTGGACACCATCAATTGGCGCAACCGCGGTTAACGCGATTCTGCGCGACGATCTCGCCCAGTGGCTTGTTGGTCAACCCGCGGACCCGTCGATTTGGCAAACCGCATGGGCGCACATTCACGAAGCGGGAGGCGGTGGCGTCACAACCATTGCACTAGCGGGCGTTGACCTGGCGCTCTGGGATCTCAGATTGCGTGAACGGCGGATGCCACTGGCCTCGGCTCTTGGCCGCAAGCACGCCAGCTTGCCCGTCTACGGCAGTGGTGTGAACTTGCACTATTCCCTAGACGAACTGGTGGCGCAGGCGACCCGCTGGCGCGCCGCCGGGTACGGGGGAGTGAAGATCAAGGTTGGCAAGCCTGAGCTCGCGGAGGACATCGAACGGGTAGGCGCCGTTCGGGAGGCCATTGGGCCCAATGTGCGGCTGATGATTGATGCAAATCAGCGCTGGGATCTCAACAGCGCAATTCGGTCCGTCGCCGCACTCGAACCGTTCGGTCTGGACTGGATCGAAGAGCCGCTGCGCTCCGACGACACCAGAGGCTATCGAGCTCTTCGCGGCGCGATCAATGTGCCGATCGCGCTGGGTGAGAACGTACACACGGTCCACCGTTTCAGAGATCTTGTTGATGCGGATGCAATTGACGTGCTGCAACCCAACGTCATCCGGGTGGGCGGGATTACCCCGTTCCTTTCCATCGTCGAGCTGGCCCGCGAAGCCAACCTTCAACTGGCGCCACACCTTTTGCCTGAGCTCTCCGCTCAGGTCGCTTTTGGGCTGCCAGAGGAAAGCTGGATCGAAGACGTTGAGGACGCGGGGTTTGCTGCACTTGGCGCGCTCACCCAGCCAAGCGGTGTCGAAGTAGTGGATGGCCGGGCGGTGGGCGGCAATGAGCTCGGGCTCGGAATCAGATTTGCCTAATTCAAGGAGATATTGATGGACAACTCTGTAATGGATCGAGCTGCGGCTGCTGCTGTGGTGATGGTGCAGTCAACGATTGCCGATCGAGCGGCATGGCTCCGAGCAGCCGCTGACGCACTCGACGCGAACACCGCGGATCTGGTCGACATCGCTGACCGCGAAACGTACCTAGGAGCTGCGCGCCTGAGTGGCGAAGTTGCCAGGACCACTGGCCAATTGCGACTGTTCGCGAACGTCATCGAGGAGGGGTCGTACCTCGAAGCAACAATCGACCACGCCGACCCCAATGCGACGCCTCCACGCCCGGATTTACGGCGGATGCTTCGCCCCCTCGGCCCTGTCGCTGTGTTCGCAGCATCCAACTTTCCGTTTGCGTTTTCAGTTGCCGGCGGGGACACCGCTTCCGCGCTTGCCTCTGGCTGCCCGGTCATTGTCAAAGCGCACCCTGGGCACCCCGAGCTCTCACGACTAACTGCAGTAATCGTTGACGGTGCTCTTATGGCGGCGGGAGCGCCCGCCGGGGCGTTTGCCCTCGTCGAGGGATACAACGACGGCATCGAACTCGTCAAACACCCCGTCACAACGGCGATCGCGTTCACGGGGTCCGTTTCGGGCGGCCGGGCACTGCATGACATCGCCGCAGCGCGAGAGGTGCCCATTCCGTTCTACGGGGAGCTGGGAAGCATCAACCCGGTTGTCGTTACCAAGGCTGCTGATGCCGCTCGCGGCTCCGAACTGGCAGCAGGGCTGCTCGGCTCGTTCACCCTGGGATCCGGCCAGTTCTGCACAAAACCTGGGGTGGTGTTTGTCCCCGAGAATTCAGATATCGAACGTCAGCTGGCGACGCTTTCGCTGCCAAAAGCACAGAGGATGCTGACCGAGGCTATTGCGACAGGTTTTGCCTCCGGAGTTGAGGCGTTACTGGCCATCCCCGGCGTCGACATGGTCGCAGGTTCACCCCGCGGACCGCTGGTCGTCGCGGCTTCGCTGGAGCTTCTTGGAACCCATCGAGAACTTGTCGCCGAGGTATTTGGGCCGGTCACAGTTCTTCTGCGGTACGACTCACCGCAGAGTCTTCTCGGTGCCCTCGGCACCCTCGAAGGAACCCTGACCACCACACTTCACGCAGAGCCGCACGAAGAGACATCCGCCATCATTGAACGTTTGGAAGGAATCTCCGGACGTGTTTTGTTCGCCGGATGGCCCACGGGCGTTGCAGTGACCTGGTCTCAGCACCACGGTGGTCCGTGGCCGTCTACCACGTCACAGTTCACCTCTGTCGGAGCGACAGCACTACGCCGATTCCTGCGGCCGATTGCTTATCAGGACGCTCCGGACGGAGCGCTTCCACCCGCGCTTCGTGATCACAACCCTCTTTGGGTGCCCCGCAGGGTTAACGGCTCGCTCGTGGGAGTCGTCTAAGCAATCGGGCCGACCAGGCCTCAAGAAACTCGCGCTCGGTCATGGTGGCGAGGTCCTTATTGGCCCCATCCAGCAGGTTCTGTGGCGCGCCAACATCGGCAGGGGTCTGGAGGACTATCTCGCCGGTGCTGCGGCGGCGCACCACCAGGTCGGCATCGCCCACGGCGTCGGGTACGCCAGAGAGAGCTGCATCAATCAGATTGGCCACAAACCGGACGGCTTTCGTCAGCGGCTTTTGCCGTCGCGGTTCAAGGGATGCAACCAGGGTGTCATGAGCGGGTGAGTCCATGGCTAGCCACGTCCCGGCTTGACCTGAAAGATGCCGCGCGATGGCGGGGGAGAGGGAATAGCGGTGTCATCCGTGACCACGCTCGCCCCGGCAACCCATTCCTTGAGTTCTTGACCGGTGACAACCTTCGACGGGTGCGGCCCTCCGGCCAGCAGGCGGGGCATCCACTCCAGCGGGAGTTGCTGCTGCGAGCCCACCATCACCACGTTGCCAAAGCGGCGGCCCTTCAAAATCTGGGTTTCCGCCAGCGCAGCAACATCGGTCATCGCTTCCATCAAGGTGGCCGCCTGACCGCGTGCGAACGCGAGCCCTGGACCATCCGCCACGTTCACCGCGACAATCCCGCCTGGCTTCAGCAGTGCGACCGCTGCCTTGTAAAACTCGATACTCGTCACGTGTGCAGGCGTGCGTGCACCGCTAAAGACGTCAACAACAACTAGGTCAACCGTGCCAACGAGCCCGGCCGGAAACTTGCCAAGCACCTCCCGCGCATCGCCGTGCCGCACCCGAATAGAGGCACCCTTCGGCAACGGAAGCGCCTGCCGCACCAGATCAACGAGATCGCTTTCCAGCTCAACAACCTGCTGGCGGGATCCCGGACGCGTGGCCTCCACGTATCGCGGCAAGGTGAACGCGCCAGCACCCAGATGCACGGCCGTGATGGGCTCGCCCGGATCACCAATCTGATCAATCACGTGCCCAATGCGCTGCACGTATTCAAAAAACAGCTCAGTGGGGTCGTCCATATTGACGTGCGATTGCGGCGTTCCATCCACAATCAACGTAAACGCCCCGGGCACCCACCGGTCGGGCTCGATCACGGCGTGGAATCCGCTGATTTTCAGGGTGGTTGCGTGCTCGGTCATACCTTGACCCTGCCACAAATACGGCGGCAAAGAAGCGGATAGCGGATGCCTCGCGCCCGGCTGCGCTCACCTCGCGCGGCCCTTATAGCCGAATCTTTGAATTGGGTCAAGAAATAACTTGCTATAGGAGTGTCGCGCCGCTTATAGTTGTTCTTTGCGCTCCCAGACAACCTATGCCGTCATATTGTGGACAGCAGGCGAGCCCCGAGTATAGCGGCGGGGTAGATCTCCTTCGAGACTCTGGTGGGCAAATCTCACAACACCGACAGTAATGGCCCGACGGGGCCCACGGAGGTTATTTCCTTGGCTGCTGCGCGCAACGCAACCACCAACTCATCCCCGAAGAACGGCCGCAACGCATCGCGGTTGTCCTTCGCAAAGATCACTGACACCCTGACGGTTCCCGATCTGCTCGCATTGCAGACCGAGAGCTTTGACTGGCTCGTTGGTAACGACATCTGGAAGCAGCGCGTCGCGGAGGGTGAGGCCCAAGGCCGCACCGACCTGCCGACCCGCAGCGGCCTCGACGAGATCTTCGAGGAGATCTCGCCGATCGAGGACCTCGGTGAGACGATGCAACTATCGTTCACCGGTCCGGAGCTCGAAGAGCCCAAGTACTCGATTGAGGAGTGCAAGGAGCGCGGCAAGACTTTTGCTGCACCGCTCTACGTGAACGCCGAGTTCATGAACCACCTCACCGGTGAAATCAAGACCCAGACGGTCTTTATGGGCGACTTCCCGCTCATGACCCAGAAGGGTACCTTCATCGTCAACGGCACGGAGCGCGTTGTCGTTTCGCAGCTGGTGCGTTCTCCCGGTGTTTACTTCGACCGCACCCCCGAGAAGCTGTCCGACAAGGACATCTACTCCGCTCGCATCATCCCGAGCCGTGGTGCCTGGCTCGAATTCGAGATTGACAAGCGCGACCAGGTCGGCGTTCGCATCGACCGCAAGCGCAAGCAGTCCGTCACCGTGTTCCTCAAGGCCCTTGGCCTGACGAGCGAGCAGATCCTCGAAGAGTTCGCCGGATTCCCCTCGATCGCCCTCACCTTGGAGAAGGATTCCATCCTCACCAAGGAAGAAGCGCTTAAGGACATCTACCGCAAGCTCCGTCCTGGAGAGCAGGTTGCCGCTGAGGCCGCCCGCGCGCTGCTCGACAACTTCTACTTCAACTCCAAGCGTTACGACCTCGCGAAGGTTGGTCGTTACAAGATCAACCGCAAGCTCGGTATCGACGCTCCGTTGAACAACTCCGTACTGACTCTCGAGGACATCCTCGCGACCATCAAGTACATGGTTGCCCTGCACGACACGACCGCACCGTACGTCACGGTTGTCGACAACGCCACCGCGACCATCAAGGGTGTTCGCGACGGCCGCGAGGTTGACGTTCGCCTCGACGTTGACGACATCGACCACTTCGGTAACCGTCGTATCCGCGCCGTCGGTGAGCTCATCCAGAACCAGGTCCGCACGGGTCTGTCCCGGATGGAGCGTGTTGTTCGCGAACGTATGACCACACAGGACATCGAAGCGATCACCCCGCAGACCCTGATCAACGTGCGCCCCGTCGTTGCCGCGATCAAGGAGTTCTTCGGAACCAGCCAGCTGTCGCAGTTTATGGACCAGAACAACCCACTCTCGGGCCTCACCCACAAGCGTCGCCTGTCGGCGCTTGGCCCCGGTGGTCTGTCCCGTGAACGTGCCGGTGTTGAGGTTCGTGACGTTCACCCGTCGCACTACGGCCGTATGTGCCCGATTGAGACTCCGGAAGGCCCCAACATTGGTCTGATCGGTTCGCTCGCATCGTTCGCACGTATCAACGCGTTCGGTTTCATCGAGACCCCGTACCGCCGTGTTGTTGACGGTGTTGTCACCGCAACGATCGACTACCTCACCGCGAGCGAAGAGGACGACTTCATCGTCGCCCAGGCAAACGCTCCGTTGACGGCTGACGCTCGTTTCGCCGACCCTCGCGTGCTTGCACGTAAGAAGGGTGGCGAGGTTGACCTCATCCCCGTTGACACCATCGGCTACATGGATGTCTCCCCGCGCCAGATGGTGTCGGTTGCAACCTCTCTGATTCCGTTCCTCGAGCACGACGATGCAAACCGCGCCCTGATGGGTGCAAACATGCAGCGCCAGGCTGTTCCGCTGCTGCGCAGCGAGAGCCCGTTCGTTGGTACCGGTATGGAGGGCTACGCAGCCATCGACGCCGGCGACGTGCTCACCGCTGACAAGGCCGGTGTGGTCATGGAGGTGTCGGCTGATGTCGTCACCATCCAGCTGGATGAGGGCGGCACCCAGGACTACTACCTGCGCAAGTTCGATCGCTCCAACCAGGGCACGAGCTACAACCACCGCGTCATCGTCACCGCCGGTGAACGGATCGAAGCCGGTGAGGTCATCGCCGACGGCCCCGCAACCGACAACGGGGAACTCGCCCTGGGCAAGAACCTCCTCGTCGCGTTCATGCCGTGGGAAGGTCACAACTTCGAGGACGCAATTATCCTCAGCCAGAACCTGGTGAAGGACGATGTCCTCTCCTCGATCCACATCGAGGAGTACGAGGTCGACGCCCGCGACACCAAGCTCGGCAAGGAGGAGATCACCCGTGACCTCCCCAACGTGTCGCCCGACCTCCTGGCCGACCTCGACGAGCGCGGCATCATCCGCATCGGCGCCGAGGTTCGTCCCGGCGACATCCTCGTTGGAAAGGTCACGCCGAAGGGCGAGACCGAGCTGTCCGCCGAGGAGCGCCTGTTGCGCGCTATCTTCAACGAGAAGAGCCGTGAGGTTCGCGACACCTCGCTGAAGGTCCCCCACGGCGAGCAGGGCACGATCATCGGCGTCAAGGTGTTCGACTCGCAGGATGGCGACGACGAGCTCGGCTCGGGTGTCAACCAGCGCGTTGTCGTGTTCATCGCTCAGAAGCGCAAGATCACCGAAGGCGACAAGCTCGCTGGTCGCCACGGCAACAAGGGCGTCATCTCGAAGATCCTTCCGGTCGAGGACATGCCCTTCCTCGCCGACGGAACTCCGGTCGACATCATCCTGAACCCGCTCGGGATCCCCGGCCGCATGAACTTTGGCCAGGTCCTCGAGACGCACCTCGGTTGGATCGCCAAGCAGGGCTGGCAGGTTGAAGGCAAGCCCAAGTGGGCTTCCAAGCTTCCTGAAGCCGCACACAGCGCTCCCCCCGGCACCAAGGTCGCGACCCCGGTGTTCGACGGTGCGCTCGAGGCGGAAATCGAGGGACTCCTCGACTCCACGAACCCGACGCGCGATGGCGACCGCCTGATCGACCGCACCGGAAAGACGCAGCTGTTCGACGGCCGCTCTGGCGAACCGTTCCCGAGCCCCGTCTCCGTGGGTTACATGTACATCCTGAAGCTCCACCACCTGGTGGACGACAAGATCCACGCCCGATCGACCGGTCCGTACTCCATGATCACGCAGCAGCCGCTGGGTGGTAAGGCACAGTTCGGTGGACAGCGTTTCGGTGAGATGGAGGTGTGGGCGCTCGAA
>DASYMY010000479.1:0-3228 GCA_036008825.1 Glaciihabitans sp. | reverse complement strand
CGATAACAATTACAACCAGAATCTGACTGGGCGAAAGCAATCGTTCGCCAGGCGGAGGCTGGGAGTCTTCTGCATCAGGCCTTTAGCCACTACGGTGACCGAACGGATGCATCCACGCTGGAGCTATGTTCCCAACGAAATCCGCGGCGAGTCTCGCCGCGCTGGTTCTGCTCCTATCGATTACCGCCTGCACCGGCGCAGGAGAGGTAGACCGCGCCTCAACCGACGCCGACTCAACCGCGGGCCTCGGCGCGGATGCCAACGCTATGCTCGCCAAATACGACATCGAGGCTCCGGACTCCGTGATGGAACTCATCAAGCAACTTCAGGCCCAGGCACCCGCCGATCGCCCGGACGGCCTGATGGCCTCCGTGCGGGTCGATGAGCTCCTGCTTGCCAGCAACGACAACGAGGTCAGCCTGGCACTGCCTCAGGACGAGTTTCACCTGTCCATCGCGCCGTACCTGACCGACACGCACGAGTGCTTTTACCACTCGCTCACCACCTGCGTCGGCGAGCTTGGTAACGAGGATTTCCATGTGACTATCTTGGATGACGCGACCGATCAGGTACTTTTCGACCGCAACGTCACAACCTTCGAGAACGGCTTTTTCGACGTCACGCTGCCAGTCGGGCTGGACATCACCGTGCTGATTGACGACGGGGAGCACTTCGCCGAATTGCCACTGGGCACTCGCGTGGATGACGCGACCTGTGTAACGTCAGCGCAACTGAGCTAGGCGGGGACTGAACCTAGCGATCCGAAACGTAGGTCACCTACGCACGGTTGGCCAGAACTGGTTTCGCGGCGACGGCGAGGGACGTACAAGAATCCTGGTTATATGCAGTTTTTGCGGATGGCTATGTTACTTATTGACGTAATTACCGCTATCGGTGATTAAGAGTGTGATAGCGCATGTTGTTGAAGATGGGTTTATTACTGAATTTGTGATGTTTGGCGTAATTACGCAGTAAACTGGGCCTATGTCCATCACAACGCCAGGTCTGAGAGCCTACGAAGTGTCAGTGCGCTCTGATGTCGCCGAACTCGTCGTCAAGCTTCGTGAACTGCTTGGCGCCAAGCTTGTTGCCTACATTGGGTCGGTCAATGAGACGCGCGCGGTCCGTCAGTGGGCAGACGGGGACCGGGTGCCCTCAGCGGACGTTATTCGACGGCTGCGTTTGGCCTATCACGTGGCCGGAATGCTCGCCGAACGTGACCAACCCCGCGTTATCCAGGCCTGGTTCCAGGGTATGAATCCCCTGTTGGACGATGCAGCTCCGGCGCGAATCCTGCGCGAAGGCGCCGATGACGACCCTGGCCGTCAGGTACTGGCCGCAGCGCGCGCGTTTGCCGCTGTCGGATAGTGGAGAGCACTCACCTCGCCGAGTCCATCATTGTTGCGCGGGAAGAACCCGGCACAGTGTGGCGGGTTGGATATGGACCCGAGCCCTGGAACTGGACTGACTGGGTTCATTCCTCCAACGGCCACTTCGACGGCCGGTGGGATGCTCTCGACGGTGCCTACCGCACCATCTATGCCGGGTCGACTCTTTTTACCTGCCTTGTCGAAGTGTTAGCGCGGTTCCGTATAGATCCGGTGATGGCAGCGCAGATGAACGGCATTGTCGAAGATGAAGCTGACGGTGCGCTTCATGCGACAGCTCCCGCCGGTGTAGTTGACCCGGCATGGTTCTCTGTGCGCCGTGCTGGCCAAGCAACTCTGCATGGCACGTATTGCGATGTCACGAAGTCGAATACTATCTCCGCGCTTCGTCCCGCTTTTTTCAACGATGCTCTGGGAGCGGGCCTCAGTGACTTCGATGCGTCAGCCTTGCAAAACAGTCGACCTCGGGAGCTGACTCAAAAGGTGGGGCGCGCGATTTATCAGATGTCAGATTCCGAAGGGAACCCATCCTTTGATGGGGTTCATTTCCGTTCCCGGCACGGCAATGAGCTTGAACTATGGGCGATCTTTGAACGCTCCGATGACGGCAGCCACAGTTCACGACTCGAGCAGATCGAAGTGGAATACCTAGATATGCATGGCGGCGCAGTGCAGAGCGCCCTAGCGTTACACAACCTTAGAATCGGGTAGTCCCTTACAACCGGAAAGCTCGAATGGTGGCCAGTCGGCCACCGCTGTCAGTGGTCAGCATCACACTGAGCGTATGCATCAGCTAATTGAACTTCGCCAAGGCGAGCGGAACGGATACCTGGTTGCAATCTGGGTCTGCGCCTGCGGACGAAAAGGGTCGGGAAGCCTGACTGTGCCTGAAGCCCACGCTGGGTTTCAGAAGCATGCACGTGGCCGAGCGAGGAAAGCGGCCGGCCTTACGAGAAGACGGTCGCGCACTGCGGATTGGTAGCCGCACATGACAGATTGTTCCGTCTCGCCAGGGGCGTCGGCGAAAAAACACAAATGAACCGCAGTGAAAGTGACCGGTTCTGGTCTCATGTCGTCAAAGGCCCCGAGCCAGACGATTGTTGGATCTGGACCGGAGCCATATCTGATGACGGATACGGCCGGTTCTGGATCACCCGCGACGGCAAACAGCGAGCCGTCCGGCCGCAGCGTTACGCGCACGAGGAAGTAACCGGGCGGCACCTCACCCCGGCAGTGCAGTTGCTGCACCGGTGCGATAACCCGCTCTGTGTTCACGCCGTCGCGGATCCCGCTCTTTCTCATGTTAGCGAAGGGACGCACCGCACGAACATGATTGATCGAGAGCAAAAGAACCGCACCCGCAATGGCCGGACCGCGCTCTACAGCGCCACACAATCGCGCGCTATCCGGGTGCAACGCTCCCGCACCTTACGCGCTGTAGTCACCGAGTTTGGGTGGGACCGGAACCGAATCGCCGCCGCCCTGGCGGGCGTCGATCAACACCACCCGCACCTGTTCTAACGAACCAAATAACCTAACGCCCACTACTCCGAGATGCTCGGGGTGGATGCTTCTTCGTTCGCCGCTGTCGGTGGAGAGATGAGATCCGCAGCGCGGCGAACCTCTTTGACGGTGAGCCCGAGACGGGCAGAGACCTCGGCCCGGGAAGCTCCGGTGCTCAGCATAGCGACCACTGCCACCGCTGCGCTCTTCTCACGCTGAGCTATGTTCCGTGCGGCCTGCTCACGGATGCGCGCTATCTCCTTCTCCGCCGCAGCGTTGACCTTTTCGACCTGCTCGATGGAGGTGAAGTAATCAACGGCCAAGCTTTCGAGAGTGT
>DASYMY010000478.1:0-5199 GCA_036008825.1 Glaciihabitans sp. | reverse complement strand
AACTCCACCGTCATTGGGTTCGATTTGCACAACGAACCTCACGGATCTGCCTGCTGGGGCTGCGGCACCAAATCCATCGACTGGCAAGCCGCGGCAACCCGCGCCGGCAACGCCATTCTCGCGGTCAACCCCAAACTTTTGATGATCGTTGAGGGTGTGGAGAACCAGTCCGCATCGGGCTCCACCTGGTGGGGTGGCGGGTTGGCCGGGGTGAAAGTCAAACCGGTGAAGCTGACGGTGAAGAACCAGGTCGTTTACTCACCACACGATTACCCCGCCAGCATTTTCCAGCAGTCCTGGTTTAGCGCCTCCAACTACCCCAACAACCTAGTGGGGGTGTGGGACAAAAACTGGGGCTACATCGACAAGCAGAACATTGCCCCCATCCTGGTTGGCGAGTTCGGCACCAAACTCGAAACCACCTCCGACAAGCAGTGGTTGTCGTCCCTGGTGAGTTACCTCAAAAGCAACCAAATGAGCTTCGTCTACTGGTCGTTTAACCCCAACAGTGGGGACACCGGCGGGCTGGTGAAAGACGATTGGACGACCCGCCAAACGGCGAAGCTCGCCGCCCTCAAACCTCTGATCGGTTCGGGCACCACACCGCTGCCGGTACCAACCCCGGCAGCGACGGTGAAGCCGACACCGACCAAGGCGCCAACACCGACGACAAAACCGACCGTCACACCAACGAAAAAGCCGACCCCCACGCCGAGCGCGAAACCCACCACAAAACCCGTCCCGAAGCCGACACCGAAACCCACCGCGACGGTGAAACCGGTGACAGCGGGCAGTGTGACGGCGGCCTGGAAATTACAAAGCTCCTGGCCAGGCGGATACATCGCCGAGGTGTCCGTGAAGAGCACAAAAACGCCCACCTCGTGGAGTGTGACCTGGCCCGATTCGAAGGTCACCAAGGTGGTCAACGCCTGGGGCATGACCTGTTCGGTGAAGGTGCGCACCTCAATCACCTGCACGGGCGACGGGTGGGCGGCGAAACCAGTACCAGGCCAGGCATACAGTCTGGGCCTGCAGGTGGAGTCATCCGCCGCCCCAACGGCACCCAAGGTGACCGTCACCGCGAAATAGTGCTCGCCAACTAGGAGCGCAGCGTTTTACTGAGCCCCAAAACTCGCTCGATTATCAGCACAATACCGAGCGAGAACACAATCAGGAGCACCGACAGGGCGGCGACCTCGGGGCCAGCCTGCGTTTCCATGTGGTCAAGCAACGCGACCGGCAGTGGGGTCACCGCGAATCCACTGAGGAACAGCGAGACGATCGCTTCGTCGAACGACACCAAAAACGCCAAAACACCTCCGGCGATGATGCCGGGTCTAATCAGCGGAAGGGTCACTCGGCGGAAGGTGACGAAGTTCGACGCCCCCAATACACGGGCGGCATCCTCGCTGGAGGCATCCACCGTGGTCAGGCTGACCATAATGGTGCGCACCGCATACGGAATGCACAGCACCACGTGGGCGAGGATCAGCCCAACGTAACCGTCGGTGAGGCCCAGCGGGGCGAAGAACAGCAGCAGCGCGAGGCCCAACACAATGTTGGGCACCAGCAGCGGCGAGAGGAAAAACGCTTGCGCTCCGCCTGATCCCCGGAAGTTATATCGGGTGAACGCGAGAGCGGCAGTGGTGCTCACGATCAGGGTGAGGGCTGTGGCGAAGACGGCGATGATGAGCGAGGTCCACAGCCCGCTGACGAACGCGGGCGTTGAGAACACTTCGGCGTAGGCGTCGAGCGTGAACCCTTCGGGCGGAAACCGCAAAAAGGTCGAGGTGTCGAACGACACCACAAAAATGACCAGGATGGGCAGCCAGAGGAAGGTGAAGATTGCCCCAACAACAACTCGGTTGAGGGTGTTTGCGACGGCGTCATTCATAGTCCGCTCATCCTTCGTTCGACCCGACGCTGCAGGATCTGATAAATGCTGATCGCAGCGCCGAAGATGATGATCAGAACCATCGACAGAGCTGCCGCGAGGGGCCAGTTCAGCTGGTTGGTGGCCTGGTCGTAGATTTCGGCGGCAAGTACAAACACCCGCCCGCCACCAATGAGCCGTGGGGTGACGTAGGCGCTAATGGTGAGCACAAACACCAACAGGGCGGCGGTGAGAACACCGGGCAACGTCAGTGGCAGAGTGATGCGCACAAATCGAGTGATCCGATTCGCCCCCAGTGAGGCTGCCGCCTGCTCCAGGTTGGTATCGAGGCGACCAAAGCCGCTCGACATCGCCAGCACCGCGTATGGCAGAAAGATTTGCACCAGCGCAATCACAACACCCAAGAAGTTGTTGGAGAGCTGAATGGGCCGATCAACCAACCCCAGCGAGTCAAGAACCGTGTTGATCAGCCCCTGGTTACCCAGAACCACCATCCAGCCGTAGGTGCGCGCCACCGACGAGACCAGCATGGGCGCGATGGCGAACATGGTCAGCAGCGCCTTGTATTTCGAGGTGGTGCGAGCCAAAAAGAGGGCCAGCGGGTAGGCAACAACAACGGTCAGCAGCGCCACCCAACAACCGAGCGCCAGCGTCGTGCCGGCGACCCGCAGATAGTACGGGTCGGTGAACACTTCGCTGAAGGAATCGAAGCTGAACGTCAGTTCGATTCCGCCGCCACCGATGAACCGGTTGAACGCCATCCGCACCACCCAGAGCATGGGGGTGAGGTAGGAGAACAACAGAATCAGCGCACCGGGGATAATCAGCCACCAGACACCAGAGATCCGACGACGAGGCCGCGGCTTCTCCGGGGTGGTTGTGGGCAGTTCGGCGAGGCTCATCACTTCCCCAGCAACCGCAGATCGTCGCTGCTCCAGGTGACACGCACCCGGTCGCCCTGAGAAAGAATGCGGCCAAGCGTCGCGGTGGTTTCCACCTCAAGTGTGGTTCCCGACACGTCAACCCGATACGCCACCTGGTCTCCCGTGTAACTCGTTGAGCGCACCACCCCGTCAAAGACAGGCCGGGCAGGTGTGGAGAGCAGCTCGGGCGCTGTGGCATCCGCCTCTAAAAGGTGTATGGATTGGGGGCGAATCATCGCGGTCACCGAACCAAGAGGAAGGGCGGATGCCGCTGTGCTCAGCTTTCCAAACCCCGCGACGTCGACAACTCCGGCGCTGACCTGCTGCGTCTCGAAGAGGTTGGCGCGACCGATGAAGGTGGCCACAAACACACTGGCGGGACGCTCGTAGATCTCGGTGGGAGTGCCCACCTGCGCGACGATACCGTTGTTCATCACGGCAACGCGGTCGGCCATGGACAGGGCCTCGTCTTGGTCGTGGGTCACAAAAACGGAGGTTGTGCCGGAGGCCTGCTGAATTTCGCGAATCTGCACCCGCAGGGATTCGCGCAATTTAGCGTCGAGGGCGGAGAGGGGCTCGTCGAGCAGAAGCAGGGTGGGGTCAACCACGAGGGCGCGGGCGAGAGCGACCCGCTGCTGCTGTCCGCCGGAGAGCTGACCCACTCGGCGGTCGGCGAGGTGACCCAGTTCGACGCGCTCCAGCACTGCTGTGGTGCGGCTGCGACGCTCGGCCGCTTTCACCCCACGCATTTCGAGGCCAAACGCGACGTTGGCGCTGACATCGAGGTGCGGGAAGAGGGCGAAGGATTGGAACACCATTCCCATTCCGCGTTTGTGAACGGGAATGCGGGTGACGTCCTGGCCGCCGACCTCAATGGTTCCCGCTGTGGGTTCGATGAGACCGGCGATCATGCGCAGGGTGGTCGTTTTTCCACAGCCCGAAGGGCCGAGGAGGGCGAGGAGTTCGCCCTCCCCCACACTCAGGTCAATATCGGCGACGGCGGGCGTTGCCGTTCCGGGGTACTCCTTACGGAGTTTCCGGATCTGGAGGAAGGTGGACTCAGCCACCGATAACCTCACGCTGAATGCGCTGAACCCAGTCGGCGTAGTTCGGGGCGATGAAGGCCCAGTCGATGGTGGCGGCGTCTTCGAGGAGGCCGTCGTCGGTGGCAACACGGTCAACGAGGTCTGCTGGCAGTTCTGCGTTGACGTTGACGGGCCCGTAGTAGGCCAGTTCGGCTAGACGCTGCTGCGCCTCAGCGGAGATCGCGTAGTTGAGGAAGGTCTGCGCTGCCTCTTTTTTCTCCGAAGTGGCGACCAGGTTCAGGGTGCTGATCTGAGCGACACCGGCGTCGTCGGGCACAGACACGGCGATGGCCTCGGGGGTTTCGTCGCTGAGCGCCTGGGCGCGAGCGTTCCAACCGACACCAAGGCCAACACTGCCGGAGCGGATGGCGTCGTAGATGTTCGGCTGCGGCTGGAAGGTCTGCACGAGCGGGGCGATGTCGGCCAGTTCGGCGATCTGCTCGTCGATTCCGTCCTCATAGTCGAGGCCCATCTCCTTGGAGAGGCCCGCGATGAGGGCAATGCCTCGGGTGTCGGCGATCTGCAGGGTGAGTTGTCCGGCGTATTCTTCGTCGTTCATTCCCTGCCAGGTGTCGGGGGCTTCATCGAAGATGGTCGGGTTGTAGACGTAGGCAAGGCTGTCGATGGTGATCGCCGGGCCGAAGCCTTCCTCTACCACCGCATCCTCAACGAGCTCATCCACGTTCGGCACCAGTTCGGGGTCAAGTTCCTCGAACAGGCCCTCCGCGTTGGCCGTGACCGCAACCGAGCTGTCGATGATGACGAGGTCGTTGGTGGCGCGGGTGGTGTTGGTGCGCAGCTCGGCGAGCATCTCGGCGGAGTTCGCGGCCGGCGTGTAGACCACCGAGATATCGGGGAACTCTTCCTCGAACGGGTCAATTACCTCGGTCTGGAACTGGTCAGCGAATGCACCGGAGAAGCCGGTGATGTTGATGGTTTGGGGGCCGGTCGCACTGTCCGAGTTGCTGGACTCGGGGCTCTGCCCTGCTGGGGTGGCGCTGGTGGAGCAGCCGGCGACGGCCAGAACAACGACCGTTGAGGCCGCCCCGAGGGCGGCAAAGCGGGAGATGCGCATAAGGGATTCCTATCGGTGGGTGCAGTGAGAGGTGAGGTGCATGGGTGGAAGTACAGGGATTAGATGAGGCCGCGCATCTGGCTGAGACGCACACCGAGTGGCATGGGTGCACCGGGGTGGAGTTCCCCCGCACGCATCACCCATCTCGGTCGGCGGAGGGCTTCGAAGCCTTCCGTGAGCAGGTCGCCGTCAACAACAACCAGCTCAGCGGCTAGACCCGGC
>DASYMY010000477.1:0-1562 GCA_036008825.1 Glaciihabitans sp. | reverse complement strand
TGGTAACCTTTGTCGAGCCCTCGGTTCGCAGACCGAGCCCCACCATTTCGGCATATCCCGCGCGTTCAGATGCCTCGACCTCTCCCATCAAAAATCGGTCGATCCTTTCGGCGCCCGCCCCACCTTCCGCAAGAATCTGGTCTGATTGCGCAAGGAACCCTTCATACGTCTCCACAGCTGCAGCTAGAGCTTCCTCCTCAGAAGCGAAAACAGGGGGCGGGGTTGCCGTTTCATTGGCAGTGGGCTCTGCCTCCGGCACGTCCACCTCGCCAACACACGCGGCCAGCGTGATCACCATGACGGCGGCCAGCATCGGCGCGCTGAGGCGTTGACGAATTTTCATGAGCTGACCGTAAACCTAGGCGCGTGGCATCCGCTTCTGTTTTCCACAGCTCTTCGCACTTTCTACAGAGCGGTAGACGGTAAATTGGCCAGATGACAGTGAGTGGTTCTTGGGAACGTGCGGCACGCGGCGCGATGCTGTTAGGCGAAGATGGCGAACTCAAGACGACCATCTTTGCGGAGATGTCGGCACTTGCTGCCAGCACTGGGGCGATTAACCTTGGGCAGGGTTTCCCCGACGAGGACGGTCCCGCTGAGATTTTGGACGCAGCAAAGCGCGCAATCTCTGATGGCATCAACCAGTACCCACCTGGACGCGGAATGCCAGTCCTTCTGGAAGCCATTGCTGACCACCAAATGCGGTTCTACAACCAAAACGTTGATCCGGACACCGAGATTCTGGTCACAGCGGGCGCAACGGAAGCGCTCGCTGCGACAATCCTGTCGCTGACCGACGACGGCGACGAAGTTGTCACGTTCGAACCGTTCTATGACGCATACGCGGCCATGATTGGACTGTCACGCGCACAACACGTGACCGTTCCGCTTCATGCACCCCAGTACCAGCCGGACCTCGACGAATTGCGTCGGGCGGTAACCGACCGGACGCGGATCATTCTGATCAACAACCCTCACAACCCGACCGGAACCGTCCTCAGCCGCGAGACCCTTGAAGCGATCGTCGAGCTGGCTTACGAGCACGACGCAATCATCGTGTCCGACGAGGTCTACGAGCACCTCACCTTCGACGTTCCGCACACCCCTATCGCCACCCTTCCCGGAGCACGTGATCGTACGGTCACAATTTCTAGCGGCGGCAAGACGTTCAACACCACAGGCTGGAAAATTGGGTGGCTCATCGCTCCCCGCGAAATCGTCTCCGCCATCATGTCGGTCAAACAGTTTTTGACCTACGTCAATGGCGCCCCATTCCAACCAGCGATTGCCGTGGGGCTTGGACTCCCGGACAGCTATTTCGAGGGCGCCGCGGCGACCCTCAAGATGAAGCGCGACATCCTTTCTTCGGGTCTCGTCACCGCTGGCTTCAAAGTTACACAACCGCAAGGTGGATATTTCGTAGTGGCGGATGCCTCACCGCTCGGCTTCTCCGATGCTGCCGTGTTCGCTCGCAAGCTTCCGGAACTTACGGGTGTTGTAGGGATTCCTATCTCGGCGTTTGTCCGCGAGGAGAACCGTGAGCCGTATCGGTCTCTGATGCG
>DASYMY010000476.1:0-5951 GCA_036008825.1 Glaciihabitans sp. | reverse complement strand
CTCCGACTTCCTGAGCGCCTAATGCAAGCAACCGATATTGGTCTGCTCAGTTCGGTCTCTGCGCCAACCCTGTCGCCGGATGCCAGCCGCGCGGTGTTCGCGGTCGCTACTCCCAATCTGAGGGCGGATGCCACCGTCGGTCAGCTTTGGGCAGTGCCAGTGGACGGCAGCGCACCGGCCACGCGTCTTACCCGCGGCTTTCGCGATAGCGCCCCACAGTTCTCACCGGATGGGGCTCTGATCGCCTTCGTGCGGAGCACCGCATCGACCCCACCCCAGCTACACCTGGTCAGCGCCACCGGCGGAGAACCGGTTGCGGTAACCGATATGCCGCTGGGCGTTGGCCAGTTCTGCTTCTCACCTTCAGGCGACCGCCTGGCCTTTGTCGCCCGCGTGCCCGAAGAGGGCCGTTACGGAACCGTCGACGGCCGTGGCCCGGCGGCCGAACAGCCCCGCCGAATCACGACCCTCAAGTACAAGTCGAACGGGTTGGGCTTTACCGTCGACCGCCCCGCACAGCTCTTTGTGATCACGGTGCCACCGGTCGACGCTGAGCCCATCTACGAAGCAGCTCCCGAAGCCGATGGACGCGCCGACGAGATCGCACCCGTTCCGGAGCCGCAACAACTCACTTTTGGTGAGGCGGATGTCTCTGCACCCGAGTGGTCACGCTCGAGCGACCACGTGCTGGTGGTCTCCGCCCGCCACGCGGACCGGGACACCACGCTACTCAGCGACCTGTACGAGGTCGCACTCAACGGTGCAACGGAGCCACGGGCGCTGACCTCGGGTCAGAACCTCGGTGTTGCAAGCGGCATTCGCACCGCCGACGGCACCCTCTGGGTTTTGGCTCAGGACTTGGGGCCATCAGGCGGCGATTTTGTTGCCGCCACAACCGGACTGTACGTGCAGGTTCCGTCAGGCTCTCTCGTGCGCCTGACCGACGCCTCCACAATCGACCTCAGCGAATCCGACATCACTGTTGTGGATACCGCGGTGGGCGCGGGGGAGCAGACGGTCGACTCGGTGTTGGTGCGCACACGCACCCGCGGAACAGTACAACTTGTGCAGGTTACCTCCGCAGGAGAGGTCACACCCCTCACCGCCGGCAACATTGAGGTAATTGGTGCCGCAAGCGTCGGCACCAGCATCGTTGTGGGGCTCGTGACTGAGACATCCGCCGGTGAAATTGCTGTTGTGGATTCGGGTGGACTGCGTGTTCTCACCGACTTTGGTAGTGGTATTCGTGCGGCCGGAGTTTTGCCCAACCGGGAGCTGATCGCGACCGCGCGGGATGGTTCAGAGATTCATGGGTGGGTGGTACTGCCGGAAGGTGAGGGCCCGCACCCGGTGCTGCTGACCATTCACGGCGGACCATTCGCGCAGTACACCTCCACCCTCTTTGACGAGATGCAGGTCTACGCGAACGCTGGTTATGCGGTGGTGTTCTGTAACCCCCGTGGGTCGGCTGGGTATGGCACCGATCATGGCCGGTCGATTCGACAGGCCATGGGAACCGTCGACTACACCGACGTTCTCGACTTCTTCGAAGCGGCCGTCGCCGCGTATCCCAGCATCGACGGAACACGCGCCGGAGTGCAAGGCGGCAGCTATGGCGGTTACCTGACGGCGTGGATCATCGCCAACGATCACCGTTTCAGTGCTGCCATCGTTGAGCGTGGTTTTCTTGACCCAGAATCCTTTGAGGGCACCTCCGACATTGGTTCGTTTTTCGGCCACGAATACACGGGAACCGACCCAGACCTCATCCGGTCGCAGAGTCCACAGGCTCGGGTTGCCCAGGTGAGAACACCCACGTTTGTGGTGCACTCCGCTGACGACCTCCGCTGTCCGCTTGGGCAGGCCGAACGGTATTTTGCGACCCTTCGTCGCGCCGGAGTTGAGGCCGAAATGCTGATCTTCCCCGGGGAGAACCACGAACTCACGCGCAGCGGGCGTCCGCGTCACCGGGTGCAGCGTTTCAACGCCGTGCTCGAGTGGTGGGCCAAATACCTTCCGGTGCAGCGCTGATGAGTGGTGGCCATCGCCTCACGTCCCGAGTGCTTCTCTTCGACGAGAACAATCGAGTTCTGCTGTTTCTCACTAAAGCGCCAGACACCAGTGGGTTCGCGCGGTGGATCACACCGGGCGGGGGAGTCGATCCCGGCGAGGACCACTACCAGGCAGCAGTGCGCGAGCTCTTCGAAGAAACCGGGTTAGTAGTGGAGTCCGTCGGTGAGGCGGTATGGAACCACGATTTCGACGTGAACTGGGATGCTGCCGACCACAGCACGGGTCACGCCGAGTTTTACGTTCTCACCACCTCGCACTTCGAGCCCTCCAACACCCACTGGACTCCCGAAGAACATATTGACGTTGAGGCCAGCAAATGGTGGAGCCTCGACGAACTCGAAGCCACAACCGAACCCTTCGAGCCAGCCGAACTTCCGGCGCTGATCCGCACCCACCGTCCCATCTAAGGAGATCTCAATGTCGAGCGAACTTACCCAGCTTGTTGCCCAACTTGAAGAGCAAGAAGCACGCCTTCAGTTCACTCATTTCACCCATGCGGATGCCTGGACGCTCGGCTCTCTGCTTACCCAGATGGGCACCGAACGGCAGCTTGGCATCACCATTGACATTCGCAAAGGTGACCAGCAGGTGTTCCACGCCGCGCTGGAGGGAACCACTGCAGATAACGATGAGTGGATCAACCGCAAAATTCGCACCGTACGCCGGTTCGGACACAGCTCATTCCTGGTTGGTCGACGCGCCGAGGCCGAGGGCGCTGACTTTCACGACCTCACCGGCCTCCCTATTGCCGACTACGCAGCACACGGCGGATGCTTCCCCATCCTGGTGAAGAATGTCGGGCTGATCGGCACAGTTACGGTCTCGGGGCTACCGCAGCAAGACGACCACGCCCTCGTGATTGAAGCGCTGGAGCGTTTTCTCGCCCAGTAACCGTTGATGTCGGGCTGCCCTCGCAGAGCCCATTTCAGGCAATCCCAAATTGGCAGATGTGGTTTTGATTGGGATTATGTTGCTTTGCCACTTAGATACAGATAAAGTCACACGTACGCAGGTTGTACGTCACGACTTCGAAGTGTCAAAGGGGACAGCAGACTATGTACGCAGAAGAGCGGCAGGATCGTGTTGAACGAATCGTCGCCGATACCGGACGCGTCGCTGTCACCGATTTGGCTCGCGAATTTGATGTCACCACCGAGACCATTCGCCGCGATCTTGCCCAGTTAGAAGAACGTGGAGTTCTGCGCCGAGTGCACGGTGGCGCAGTTGCCGCTGGTAACACCAGCCGCATCGAAGAGAGCGTCGCTCGACGCCAAGACCTTAACACCGCCGCGAAAGCGCGCATTGCGCACGCTGCGATGACGCTTATTCCCACCTCGTTCAGCGGCGCAATCGCCATCGACGCGGGAACCACCACCGGCCTGTTGGCTGAGCTGGTAGCGAGGTGGCGCCCGGATGCGCCCCACCAATCGCTCGTGGTGATCACCAACTCAATTGCGGTCGCGAGCATCGTCAGCGACAACCCCGACGTCGAAACCCACGTCTTGGGTGGGCGCTTGCGCGGCATTACAAGCGCCGCCGTTGGGGCCTCCACCCTGGGGCAGCTCGCTCACATACGTCCAGATATTGCCTTTATCGGCGCCAATGGTGTGCACCCTCAATTTGGGCTCAGCACACCTGACCAGGAGGAATCCGCTGTGAAAACTGCACTAACGCGAGGGGCACGCCGCGCTGTCGCCCTCGTTGATGCGTCGAAGCTGGGGGAGGAGACGCTGGTCAGCTTCGCTAACCTTGACGACCTCGACACCCTCATCACCAGCGAAGCGCCGGAACCGGATCTGGCTGCTGCTCTTCACGCCGCCGAAGTTGAGGTGCTCGTCGCATGATCGTCACCTTCACCGCGAACCCCAGTCTGGATCGCACCATCGAACTGGCCGACCCGCTCGCTCGCGGGGGAGTACAACGCGCATTCGCCACTCACGAGCAGCCTGGAGGCAAAGGCGTCAACGTCTCCCGAGCCCTCATCGCCTCCAACCTCGACACCATTGCGGTCTTGCCGGGGGCATCCGCCGATCCCATGCTGGTCGCCCTGCGTGCTGAACACATCCCGGCCGCCAGTCTCGCCATCGCTAACCGTATCCGCTCGAACATCACCATTACCGAGCCGGACGGAACCACTACAAAAATCAACGAGCCTGGCCCCACGTTGGACGAGAGCGACGCGATCGCGCTGATTGACCTGGTGGTCTCGCACGCGCGCGGCGCCGATTGGGTTGTTCTCGCCGGTTCGCTGCCTCCCGGACTTCCGGTCGACTTCTACGCGACGCTGATCACGGCCATCCGCGCCGACAGTGTCGGTCGAGAGGGTGTTGTTCCTCGCATTGCCGTTGATTCATCCGGCGCCCCCTTTGCCGCCCTAATTGCCGCGGATGTCGCAATTGATCTGGTGAAACCGAACGCGGAAGAACTCGCCGAGCTCACCGGAATCTCGGACGGCGACTCTTTCGAGAATGACCCGTCCGCCGCCTATGCCGCGGCGCTTACCCTCGTCGAAAAAGGGTGCGCGGCCGTTCTCGCCACCCTCGGCGGCAAAGGGGCGGTGCTGGCTACCGCCGACGGCGGGTGGCTGGCCACAATGCCGCCCATCATTCCCGTCAGCACCGTTGGTGCCGGCGATTCGTCTCTGGCCGGGTATCTGGTCTCTGACCAGCACGGCGGCACTCCCGAAAAACGACTCGCTCAGGCCGTCGCGCACGGATCCGCCGCCGCGTCCCTTCCTGGAAGCACCATGCCGTCCACGGCACAAACTTCCCCGCAGTCCGCAACAGTTACACAGCTCACACCCGATCACCGCTGATCGCTGAACCCCACCACAGGAGAAAACAATGTCGTCACTCATAACACCTCAACTGGTCACACTGGATGTTGATCTTGGCGCAGACCGTGCTGCGGTCATCCGCACTCTCGCTCAGCGTGTTGTTGATGCCGGACGTGCTACCAACGTCGACGCGCTCTACAACGATGCCTGGGCTCGCGAGCAGAAAACGGATACCGGAATCCCCGGCGGCATCGCAATCCCGCACTGCCGCTCCACCGCCGTGCTCGAGCCCACCTTCGCGATGGCCCGCCCCAACCCTGCGGTCGACTTCGGTGCCCCGGACGGCCCCGCCGATCTAATCTTCCTGATTGCTGCTCCCGAAGGTGCTGACCAGGCGCACCTCCAGTTGCTGTCCAAGTTGGCGCGCTCGTTGATCAAGCCTGATTTTGTTGCAGCACTACGATCAGCTCCTACCCCGGAGGCCATTGTTGAGCTAGTCGAAGGCGCGCTGAGCGATAACCCGGCCCCCGCCGCAACTGCAGCGGCACCGGCCGCCGCGGCGACAGCTGCTCCCGCCGCCGCCCGCCCCAGCCTTGTCGCTGTTACGGCTTGCCCCACCGGTATTGCCCACACCTACATGGCTGCAGACGCGCTGGTCGCAGCAGCCGACCGCGCCGGAATCGACCTGCACGTTGAAACTCAGGGATCGTCGGGCGCCAAACCACTTGACCCGGCCATTATCGCTGCGGCAGGCGCTGTCATCTTCGCGGTAGACGTCGATGTGCGCGACAAAGGACGCTTCGCGGGTAAACCCCTCGTTCAGTCGCCGGTAAAGCGCGGCATTGACGCACCCGATGCGATGATCGCCGAGGCGGTTGCCGCCTCCACCAACCCCAACGCCAAGCGCGTCTCCGACGCGACGGCCGGGGAATCCAGCGCATCAGCCGAGTCCGAAGGGCACTTCGGGCAAAAGCTCAAGCGGTGGCTGTTGACCGGTGTGAGCTACATGATCCCGTTTGTTGCCGGTGGCGGTCTGCTGATGGCACTCGGCTTCCTGCTTGGCGGTTACCAGATCACCGACAATGCGGCAACGATCATCATC
>DASYMY010000475.1:0-5809 GCA_036008825.1 Glaciihabitans sp. | reverse complement strand
AGCTGGTCAAGCGTGGTGCCGAGAGCTCTCGCGATGGGAACCAACTGGTCGAGGGCAATACGTCGATGCCCGGTCTCGATGCGACTGAGTGTGGACGGGCTGAGAAAACAGAGCGCCGCCAGCGCGTCGAGCGAGAGCCCGCGGGCTTGCCGCAGACTTTTGATGCGCCGACGAATCAACCCGTCCAGATCCGTTTCTTGCGTCATAAGCAATAGCCTATGCCGTCGGCGCACGCATTGCCTAGCCTGGTAAGCATGAATCACCGGCGCAGTCCCAGCGAGCACACCCATCACACCCACCCCGACCCGGGCGGACTCGCCGAACTGCTCGACCTCGATGCCACTATCCTCAGCGGCTATCTCAGCGAACTGACCCAGTGGGTGCGGCAGCTCGGCCGTCCCGCACGGGTGCGCCGCATTCTCGACCTCGGTGCCGGCACGGGAACCGGCACCATCGCCCTCGCTCACCGGTTTTCGAACGCCCACGTTGTCGCGCTCGATCGCTCAGAACACATGCTCCACACCATTCGCAGCAAAGCGCTCACCTCCGGACTTGCCGACCGCATCAGCACTATTGAAGCGGATGCCACAGCGCCCTGGCCGCCCATCACGCCCGTTGACCTCATCTGGGCCGCCTCCTCGTTGCATGAAATGCCTGATGCGAAAGCGGTTATTGCGAACGCCCACGCAAGCCTGACCCCCGGTGGTCTCTTTGTGGTCGTCGAAATGGATGCGCCGCCGCGCCTGCTGCCCCATGATGTGGGGGTGGGCAGCCCCGGCTTGGAGGAGCGCATCCATGCCCTGCTGGCTGGCAGTTTCAACTCCGGCAACAGCCATCCGGCCTGGGGTGAGCCGCTCCAACGCGCGGGGTTCGAGCTTCTCGCCACCCGAACCTTCACCATTGATCTGCCAGCGGGCTCAACGCATGCGCCGCATCCGTCAACGATCGGGCGCTACGCCCGCGTGTATTTGCAGCAGGTCAGACGGGGACTTGCGGGGCGGTTGAGTGGCGAGGACGCCGCAACCCTCGACATTCTTCTGGCCGATAGTGGCCAGCACTGCCTGCTTGAGCGCACCGACCTTCGGGTGAGCGGCAGCCGCACGGTGTGGGTGGGCCGCCGCTAGAGCGGATACCCTCGAACCCGTGATGAATGAGCCTGCCACCCCTGCCGCTGAGACGGCCGCGCCCGTGGCATCCGCCGTGCATCCTGGAGCTAGTACCCACGAGTTGACGACATACGGGGTGGGTCCGTGGGTGGGCGAGCTTCCCGAAGGGGACCAGTTCGACCCCGAACTGCTGGAGAAAGGTGACACACGCAACGTCATCGACCGCTACCGGTACTGGACCATGGCGGCCATCGTCGCCGACCTCGACGAAAAACGTCACCCGTTCTCGGTCGCCATCGAAAACTGGCAACACGACATGAACATCGGGTCGATTGTGCGCACCGCCAACGCGTTTGCCGCCGACACCGTGCACATCATTGGGCGTCGCAGGTGGAACAAACGCGGCGCCATGGTCACCGACCGGTACCAGCACGTGTTGCACCACGACACCGTCGCCGCTTTCGCCGAGTGGGCCAAAGCCGAGGGGATGCCGATCATCGCGATCGACAATGTCCCCGGCAGCGTCATTATCGAAACCTTCGGCTTTCCGGCGCGCTGTGTGCTGCTTTTTGGGCAGGAAGGCCCCGGCCTCAGCGATGAAGCGATCGCTGCCGCCGACGCGGTGGTCGAAATTAGCCAGTTCGGATCCACCCGCAGCATTAACGCTTCTGCAGCAGCTGCTGTTGCCATGCACTCCTGGGTGATGCAACACGTCAGCTTCACGTAACGGGGCCGGGCGGTAGCGTTGCAGGTATGACCACGAACTTGCTCGGAATTCCTGAAACCCGCCTGGCCGAAGAGCCCGACGTGCTCGCCTCGATCGCTAACCCGGAGATGGCGCCCTCCGATGTGGTGATTGCTCACCCCACCTCATCTCTCGCTTGGGCGTTGCTGGCCGATTCCGCCTGGGAGTCGGGTAAAACCCTTGAGTCTTACGCTTTCGCTCGGGTGGGCTACCACCGCGGACTCGACGCCCTGCGCAAGGGTGGCTGGAAGGGCCAGGGGCCCGTGCCGTGGTCGCACGAACCGAATCGTGGAGTGTTGCGCGCCCTCTACGCGCTGCGCCGCGCCGCCGACGCTATTGGTGAAGAGAGTGAAGTGGAACGCCTCGACGCGTTCCTCCTCGACGCTGATCCGGCCGTGGTCCCCGCCATCGAAGCGGAGAACGCCCCCACCTTCGAGTGAGGACGCTCCCATAGATCTCCATTCGCAGCCTCACGGAGACCTGCGCTGCCGTTACCCGATCAGGGACGGTTGCAGGTCCCGGAGGGTGCGGAAGTGGGTCATCCGCGTGACTCCAACGGCGGATACCACTAGCGCGCCGAGCAGCCAGTAGAGCAGGGCAACAATGTCGGTGGTTGCCGAGGCCAGGTTTCCGCCATACATAATCTGGCGCATGGCATCAACGGCCGCGCTCATGGGGAGCACCTGGTGCAGCGCCGCCAGCGGGGCGGGCAGCGTCTGCCAGGGAAACGTGCCCCCAGCCGTGACCAGCTGCAGCACCATCAGAACGAGCCCCAAGAACTGTCCAACACTGCCCAGCCAGGTGTTCAGCGCCAGGATGATGGCTGCGAAGGTTAGTGACGCCAGAAGCATCACCCCGTAGACACCCACTGGGTTGCTCATGTCGAACTTGAGAGCGAACGCGAGCACCGCGAACAGGCCAATCATCTGAATGGCGCCGAGGATTCCGGGTGTCAACCAGCCGGCCAGGGTCACCCGAATGGGTGAGTGCAGGGCGGTGATGGCCCTGCGGGAGACCGGCTTGACGATCAGGAACAACGCGTAAATGCCGATCCAGGCGGACAGGCTGGCGAAGAACGGTGCGAGCCCTGCCCCGTAGGTGCCGGCGGCGGTCACCGCGGTGTTCTGCACATCAACCGGGTCGGCAATGGTTTGCGCCTGAACGGCCCGGCTGTCAGGTGTGGTTTCCGGAATCGCTGCCACCCCAGAGGCCAACCCGTCCCTGAGGGTGCCAATACCGTCCCGCAACGTCACCAATCCGGCAGACAAAGCAGACGATGCAGCGGATGCCTCCGCCATGCCGGCGGCCAAGGTTCCCGCACCGGATGACAGTTCCGTGGTTCCCGTGGCCAGTGTTGCTGTGCCACTAGCTAGATCGGCGGCGCCGCTCGCGAGTGTTGCCGTGCCGGTGGCAAGGGATTGTGCGCCATCGGCCACCGAGTTCGCGCCTGTGGCAAGGGACGCACTGCCATCCGCGAGGGTGGCGGCACCGGCGGCGAGGCTGGCGCTGCCGGTGGCGACCGCCGCACTGCCGGCGGCGAGAGTATCAATCTGACTAACGGCCGCTTGAATGCGGGTATTGCCCTCGGTGAGAGCGGAATCTGCCTGATCCAGCCGCGAGGTGATCGCGTTGAGCGTGTCTCCACTGATGCCAGCCGCCTTCAGGGTTGCAACAATGTCCTTCCGTGCTGCCGGAAGCACCGCAACACTGTCGTCGGCGAGCGAACCCACCTCGTCCGCTTGCGTCGCAATCTGCGTGGTTCCAGCCGAAACCTGCTGGGCGCCGGAGGACAGGGACGCTGCCGCGCTGGCCAGAGACTCGGCGCCGTCCGCCACGGTGGTGGCACCGGAGGCAACCCCCGAGGCTCCCGTGCTCAACGTTTGCGCACCGGAGGCCGCACTGGCCGCCCCAGCGCTCAGGCTGCTGGCGCCGGCAGCGGCGCTCTGCGCACCGGTTGCCACGGCCTGCGCCCCCGCGGTGAGCTGATTCGCGCCGTCAGTAAGCGTCGCCGTTCCCGTGGCGAGCGAGGCGGCGCCATCGGCTGCGGTAGTTGCGCCGGTGAGCAAATCGGTAGACCCGGTCACCGCATCAGAAATATTGGTGCGGATGTCTGCGATACCGATCAGGAGCTGGCCCGCCGCTTCACGGTTCACCCGTTCCACAATGGAGGTGCGCAGGCTCGCCACCGCCTGCTCGCCGATGGTGGTGGAGAGGTAACTGTTGGCGTCGTTGGTGGTTAGGGTAACTTCCGCCTGGCGGGGATTGGTGCCAGCCGCCGAGGCCAGGGCGTCGGAGAAGTCCGCCGGAAGGGTCACGCTGAAGTCGTAGGTGGAGTCATCCACTCCGGCTTTGGCGTCGGCGGCGCTGACGCGGTGCCAGTCAAATGTGCCGTCGTCCACAATCTCGTCAGCGACTTCTTCACCGTAGTTGCGCGCGGTTCCGTCATCCGCCGTTGTTCCGGTATCGGCAATCACCAGGGCAACGGGAACTTGATCGAGTTTGGCGTACGGGTCTTGGTTGGCCCAGAGGTAGAGGCCGCCGTAGAGCACGGGAACCAGGGTGAGGGCGATCACTGCGACCACGGCCAACCGGGTGGCGGTCAGGCGCCGAAATTCGGCGGCGATCATGTGCACAATTTTCACTGGGAGATCATTTCTGGGGCGGCTTCTTGGGTTGCCGAGGAGAGGGTGTGGGTAGAGGCGCGGCCGGCGATAATCAGCACGGCCAGGCCGCGGCTCGCAAGGTCATCCGCAATGCCGAGCCACTCAGCGGGTTCGCCGCCATGCCGGTCGGGTGAGGTGAGCACAAGGCCGCGGATGCCGGGACGCAATAGCGCCAGCTCGGTGAGGGTGCGCAGTCGGATGGCGGGTGGCAGATCGGCCATGCTCGTGTGCGCGTAAGCGTCGACACCCAGTTCGCGCAGCGTTCGTATGACCGTCCAGGGGGAGGAGGCGCGGCCGGCAAACATGAGCTCTTCCGCGGTGACTCCGGCGAGAGTGATTTCGCCCGACGGCTCCGACACATCGGGGGCGTCGATCAGGGCAATGGCAGCGCGAATGGTGCGGTAGTTTTTGGCCCCGTTTACGGTGACCGTGCCCGTTGCTGGGCGCATCCGTCCGGATGCGACCAGCCCCAGTACGGTGGGGCGCCTGGCGGTTTCTACCCCAACAACGCTGACGTGGCCGGTTTCGAAGGACAGAGTGGTGAGGGGGAGGGCGTCGCCTTTGGAGACACCGTCCAGGGTGATTTTCATTCGGTGTATCCGACCCGTGTAACCACGGTGGTGCTTTCAGCCCACGACAGGCCGGCCATCCCCAAACTGGCGGTCATCACCAGGTGGGCGCCCGCTGCGCCCTCAAGCGGGGTGCGGGTGGCTTCATCCAGCACAGCTAGGGCCGCGCCTTCAATCAATCGTGCGAGAAGGCTGGCCTCAAGATCGGTGCGCAGCTGCCCGGCGGCAATTCCGCGCTCAACCACCTCCCGGAGGAGAAGGCGCAGTGGCGCGAGGGCTTCGCCAACCACCGCCATAAAGGGCCCGCGCACGGCGAACTGGGCCATCACCTGCACATGCCCAATCTCGCGCCAGAGTAGAGCGCCGAGGCGTGCGATCGCTTCCCGACTGTCACCGTTCGCGCTATCAACACTGTCGAGGTGAATGTTCGCGGCAATCCGCTCGGCGCCGCGGGTGAGCAGCGCGAGGATCAGGTCGTCGCGGGTTTCAAAGTGCCCGTATACGGCCCGGCGGGTGAGGCCAGCTTCGGCGGCGATGGCGCTGAGTGAGCTGCCGGAATCTTGGTTAAGAAGCACGGCCGCCGCGTCGAGAATGGCGGTGCGATTGAGGGCGGCGTCCCTGCGGGGAGCGCGAGGGGAAGGCGGTGGAGCAAAGTGTGGGGTGGTCACTCAGCCCACCCTATTATCTTGCACACCGTTGTGCAAGATAAGGAGGAGTCATTCTGCG
>DASYMY010000474.1:0-2518 GCA_036008825.1 Glaciihabitans sp. | reverse complement strand
CAACAAGGCGAGGTTACGAAGCCGCTGTCACCCGCCCGTCACCATCGCATCGCGGGCTCAGGTCGTGCGCCGGCTGTGCACCTACGGTCGCGGCAGCGCCGCTGCCTATTTTCGGACCAGGCCCTCTGAGTGCCGGGGGTAGGGTGGCCCCGGGTACACCAGCGCACACAAGCTGTCGTCGGGTTCCACCGCCAGCTGCCGCCGTGCCAGTTGCCGATAAAGCTCGTAGTGGCGGCGGGCCTCCACCCAGTTGCCTTCGCCGAGATGCGCTTTGATCAAGGCACGCTGACCGCTCTCCCTTAGCGGCTCGACACTCACCGCGGTCATGGCAATCTCGACCGCCTCCGCATGCCGTCCGACTTCGGTCAGGCGGTGGCTCAACACCTCCAACCCGTGCAGCACCTGCTGGCGCACCCGCTCGCGCTCCAGCAACGCCCAGTCCTCAAAGCATCCCGGCAACAACTCGAAGGCGTCGACGTTGCACGGCCGCACCTGGAGATCACCGGCGGTTGCGATGCCCCGAACCAGTCGATTCGACCACTCCGTGACGAGGTGCACGTCCACCAGGACGGTCCGGCGCAGGGTGAGGATGTGACTGTCGGATCTCAGCACATGAAGATCTGCACGATGGAGCCGCCACAATGCTGACCGGAGGTTCCCGCTGGCTCGCGTGTCATCCGTCTGCGGCCAGAGCGCGGCCGCCGCGCGCCCTCGCTCCGCCCTGCCGCCGCGGACCGCGACGAACGCCAGCAATCTCTTGCAGCTTTCGGAGACCTCCACAGCGCGACCGTTGTCGACCAGCTCGAACCCATCTATCAAGGTCAACACCGGTCCGCGGTGACGCATGTCCCTGAGGAGGGACTCGGTCAACTTGGTGAGCATTGCAGTACCCCGCTCACATGGACGGGAACGAGAACGCTGGCGTTGTTTCCACACGCCGTACCACCCGGCTGTGTCCACCCCGGCGACCAGCTTGAGCCTTGACTGGACCGGGGCTGTTCAACGTCCGTGAACTATTTCCGACAAGTCACCGAGAGGTGCCCCAATTGCTATCCTTCGCTGACCAAGTGGTAGACCAGGACCATTCGTAGTAGATACCGGATCGGTTCAGCGCGACGCACCGAGGTCACCTAGACGCTCACCGGCGAACTCGCGCAGAAACTATGACACCTGCACACTCCGTTCCTTTGTGATTTAAAATTTTTGACAGCTGGCAAAATGATATTATCAATGAGGCGACCAGCCCTAGAGGCAAAGGTCCCTAGGGTCAGAGGCAAGAAAATGATCGGCAAGCCGCAGTCTGCGCCTGTACGATCGTGAGCATGTCTCACAATCAGATCATCTCCAAACGGTTAGCAACTCACGCAGGCCCGTCTACCGTCGATCATGACCAGGTTCCCAGGAACACCGAGCCGCCCAGATGGAATAAAGGTTGCTCCACCAGCTCTACATGCAACTAGTTCTCGGCCGTACATGGAACTATGTAGACAGGCCATGCCCCACCGAAAGCTTCGACCGGTTGATGAAAAGAAGTCCGATTTCTGAGTTGGAATAGATCTGTAGTCAGCGCGGTCAGGTCTCGCCGTGAGCGGATCACTGGCGGCGACGCAAGGCCAACGCGGTAGCTTCGGTCCGGTTGCGCGCGCCGATCTTCGGGTACACGTTGGCGACGTGTCGCTCGACGGTGTGCACGCTGACACCGAGTCGTCGGGCGATGTGCTTGTTGCTGGCTCCGGTTGCAAGCAGATCGAGTACTTGAGTTTCGCGGGCGGTCAGTCCTGCACCCACCAGTGGGGAGGACCGAGGAGGCCTGCTGGTGGGGATCGCGGCAGCCTGTGCCTCGAGCCTGGAAGCGCGTTCACGATCTTCGGAACCACCCCGCTTGCGGAGCATCGCCGCGTGGCCGGTCAATGTTGCTTCCACGAGTGGCACGGCTGCCCAAGCTTCGTGCAATCTCAGCGCGGCCCGAAAGCGATTGTCGGCTTGCTCCCACCGTTCAAGCGTGCTGGAAGTCAGTGCGAGATAGCGATCGACTGCTCCCCACCAGGCGATAACCCCCTCCATCGCAATTCTTCCTGCATAGGGTTCGAGCAGATCGTGGAGTGTCGCGGCATGCTGGCTGTGGTCCAGCTCCGCTGCTGCCTCAGCCAGCATGGCGACGTTCGCCAGCCACAGCGCTTGGCGAGGAAGCGCAGCGCAGCCTCCTGCGACGAGCTCGTCGAGTAGCGCAATAGCCTCTTCGGTTCTTCGTGCGTCGGCCAACAGCAATGTGAGCATGCAGCGGAAAGCTCCGTGGACCGGGTAAGAGGCGGCCATCAACCGCAGGTCGTCCTCGATCTCGCCGGTCCGTCCGATTTGGCGCAACAGGAGGAATCGTTGTCCCACCGCGTAGACAAGTGCCGGCTGAACATCGATCCGACGGCCAAGGCTCTCGGCCTCGTCAACGAGTTGGAACGCGGTGCTGCTGCGACCAGCCATTATCGCCCTGGTGGCCTGGAACAACAGCAGGTACCAACGG
>DASYMY010000473.1:0-3010 GCA_036008825.1 Glaciihabitans sp. | reverse complement strand
GGGATGTGGCCAGCAAAGCTCAAGCGCTCGCCGCAGCCGGCGTCGACGTGTTGGTTCTTGACACCGCGCACGGGCACCAAGACGGGATGCTGCGCGCTATCCGCACCGTCGCAGCGCTTAATCTCAACATCCCGCTTGTAGCGGGCAACGTAGTTACTGAAGCAGCCGTTCGCGATCTTGTTGAGGCAGGCGCCTCCATCATCAAGGTGGGAGTTGGGCCCGGTGCGATGTGCACCACTCGGATGATGACGGCGGTCGGTCGTCCACAGTTCTCCGCCGTACTGGAAACTGCCGCCGTGGCTCGGGAGCTCGGCGCGCACGTATGGGCGGACGGGGGAGTGCGCTACCCCCGTGACGTCGCCCTGGCTCTCGCTGCCGGAGCAGCCTCCGTGATGGTTGGCTCCTGGTTCGCGGGAACGGTTGAAGCTCCCGGCACGCTTAACACCGACACCGCTGGCCGTGTGTACAAGGAAAGCTGGGGGATGGCTTCCACCAAAGCGGTACAGCAACGCTTTGGTCGACTCGACGCCTACGAACTTGCTCGCAAAACCCTGTTCGCCGAGGGCATTTCAAGCTCCAAGATCTATCTCGACCCGCTGCGTCCCTCTATTGAAGACCTGCTCGACATGATCACATCAGGCCTTCGTAGCTCCTTCACCTACGCCGGGGCAACCACGGTGCAGGACTTCCACAACAAAGCACTGGTGGGCATTCAAAGCGCCGCCGGCTACGAAGAAGGAAAAGCACTGCCGGTTTCTTGGTGATACTCCGTCCCCGCGGGGCGATCGGTGGATATAGTTGATCAAATAATGGACGACCCCCCACATATGTACGCCTCCGCGGGGCTGACCGCGACTGAACCGATATCACCGAGTGGCCACCGTGTCTGAGCTTCTTATGCTGGGCATCGGCATCCTCCTCACCGTTGGTACCGGCCTGTTTGTGGCATCCGAATTCGCTCTGGTTAATCTGGATCGTTCGGATCTGGAATTGCGGCAGTCCCGGGGTGAAAGCAATCTGCGCATCACGATTGCCGCGCTCAAAATCACGTCAACGCATCTTTCCAGCGCTCAATTGGGTATCACGCTCACCACACTGCTGACCGGGTACACCCTGGAGCCGGCGTTGAGTACCTACCTCAGCGTCCCGTTGGAAGCCCTCGGTGTTCCGGTCGCTGCTGTCCCCGCCATCGCCACAATCGTGGCCATTGTGATCGCCACTCTTGTGTCGATGATCATCGGCGAACTGGTACCCAAGAACGTCGCTCTGGCGTTGCCGCGTGCAACCGCGAAAGTGGTTATCCCTTTCCAGGTGGCGTTCACCACCGTGTTCCGCCCCGTGGTGTCGCTGCTGAACAACACCGCAAACGGCATCCTGACCTCCATCGGTATTGAACCGAAGGAAGAGCTCAGCTCCGCGCGAACCGCCGAAGAGCTCACCTCACTGGTGCGTCGCTCCGCGAAAGCCGGAAGCCTTGACCGAGACACGGCGACGCTGCTCGCCCGCACCCTCGCCTTTGCTGACCACACCGCGCAAGACGTGATGACCCCTCGCCCGCGCGTGAAAAGTGTTGAGCGCACCGACCACGCCTCTGATGTGATCGCTCTCGCGAAAAAGACGGGATTCTCCCGGTTCCTCGTGCTCGATGACAGCATCGACGAAGTTGTTGGGGTCGTTCACGTGAAGCAGGCCGTTGCCGTGCCGCGTGAGAAGAGAGCGGATGTCCCCGTGTCCGCCCTGCTATCTGAACCGCTTCGTGTGCCAGAAACCATGAAGTTGGACATTCTGCTCGCCGAACTACGCGGTCGCGGATTTCAGCTCGCCGTTGTTGTCGACGAATACGGCGGCACCGCCGGTGTCGCAACCCTCGAAGACCTTGTAGAGGAAATTGTCGGAGAAGTATCCGACGAACACGACCGCACCAAAGCGGATGTGGTGCGAAGCCGTGACTGGTTCACGTTCCCCGGCATCCTCCGTCCCGACGAGCTTCTTGAGCGAACCAACGTTGTTGTGCCCGAAGAGGGGCCATTCGAAACGGTGGCCGGGTGGCTAATGAGCGAACTGGGCCGGCTTCCGCTGGTGGGCGACACCGTCACCACCGAGGAGGGACAGTTCCGCATCGAACGGCTAGAGGGTCGACGCATCGACCGAGTGCGCTATACCCCCACCGCTCCACAACTTGGCACCATTATTTCGAATGAGCGTGAGACCCGATGAGCGACTGGATGGGCATCGTCTGGCTGGTTGTACTGCTATTCGTGAACGCCTTTTTTGTGGGCGCCGAGTTCGCCATCATCTCCGCACGCCGCTCGCAGATTGAGCCGAAAGCCGACGCCGGTTCCCGATCCGCAAAAACAGCCCTGTGGGCAATGGAACACGCCACCTTGATGTTGGCCGCAAGCCAATTGGGCATCACGGTGTGCTCGCTGCTGATTCTCAACGTCTCCGAGCCCGCGATTCACCACCTCATCGAGCAACCCCTGCACTTGCTGGGGCTGCCGGAGGACATGGTCAGTGTTGTGTCATTCATCATTGCGCTACTGCTGGTGTCGTTCCTGCACGTAATTTTCGGCGAGATGGTGCCGAAGAACCTGTCCTTCTCACTCCCCGAGCGAGCGGTACTACTACTCGCCCCACCCCTTGTTTTCATCGCAACCATCTTCCGCCCAGTAATTGTGTCCCTGAACGCCACCGCCAACGGTGTCCTCCGGTTGTTCAAAATTGAGCCCAAGAGTGAAGCCAATAGCAGCTTCACGGTTGACGAGGTTGCAAACATTGTGGAGCAATCCACCCGCGAAGGGGTGCTTCTCGATACCACCGGCGCGCTCAACAAAGCGTTCGAGTTCACCACCAAAACGGCGCAAGATGCGGCCGTGTCCATGGCAGATTTGGTGACGTTGCCAGAAGACGCTGCCCCGGTGGATGTTGAGCGGGCCGTCGCCCAACACGGATTCTCCCGGTATGTACTGCTGAACGCCGAGGGCGACCCCACCGGATATGTGCACCTCAA
>DASYMY010000472.1:0-2083 GCA_036008825.1 Glaciihabitans sp. | reverse complement strand
AAGACCGGAGGTGGGTTCGTCGAAAATGTACAGCGACGCCGGACGGGCAAACGCGGCGATGAGGGCTACCTTTTGCCGATTGCCTTTGGAGTAGGTCCGCGCTTTTTTTGTCACGTCTAGGTCGAAGTCGGAGACAAGCTGCCGGCGCAAAGTGGCATCCGCTCCCCCACGGAGATCGGTGAGCAGGTCGATGGTTTCGCCGCCGCTGAGGGTCGGCCAGAGACTGACGTCGCCCGGCACGTAGGCGATGTTGCTGTGGGTGGTGATCGGGGAGGTCCACGGGTCACGTCCGAGAATTCGAACTCGCCCAGAGTCGGCTTTGATGAGGCCAAGCAGGATACGCAGCGTGGTCGATTTTCCGGCTCCGTTTGGCCCCAAAAACCCGTGCACCTCACCGGTCGCGACCTGCAGGTTCAACCCGTCAAGAGCTCGTGTGGTGCCAAAATTTTTGACGAGTCGGTCGGTGCTAACAACGAGATTCTCGGAATGCTCCATCGCCCATCCTTGCGCGCCGCTCAGCGGGGTGCTGTGCAACATCTGCGCTGGTGTCGAACATTACTCCGAGACCGGTCGCGACCACCAGCCCCCTCCAGCACGCCTGCTGCACCGGGGAACTCCGCGAGGAGCACCCCGGCGCACTCGCCCTAAACCTCGCGGGTTTTGGGCGAGCTTTCCAGGGTTTTTGCGGGGTCCCGCTCGATGGTTTCACCGAGGATCGAGTCGATTTGGCTGAGCAGTTCCGTCGGGATGCTGACTCCGGATGCCTTCACATTTTCGGCAACCTGTTCGGGGCGTGATGCTCCAATAATGGCGGATGCCACGTTGCTGTTCTGCAGCACCCATGCCACAGCCAGCTGGGCCAGGCTGAGGTTCAGTTCCTCGGCGACGGGGCGCAGTGCCTGCACTCGGGTGAGGACGTCATCGTTCATAAACCGCTTGATCATGTTCGCTCCACCCTTCTCGTCGGTGGCACGGCTGCCCGCTGGCAGTTCTCCGCCCGGGGTGTATTTGCCGGTCAGCACTCCCTGCGCAATGGGCGACCACACAATCTGTGAGATGCCCAACTCGATGGAGGTGGGCACAACCTCCTCCTCAATGACCCGCCACAGTGCGGAGTACTGCGGCTGGTTCGAGATGAGCTGGAAACCCAGTTCCTTCGAGAGGGCATGACCGGCGCGGAGCTGGTCTGCCGTCCACTCGCTGACTCCGATGTAGAGGGCTTTGCCCTGGCGGACGATGTCGGCGAATGCCTGCATGGTCTCTTCGAGCGGTGTTTCGTAGTCGAAACGGTGGGCCTGGTAAAGGTCGACATAGTCTGTCTGTAGACGCGTCAACGACCCGTCGATGGACTCCATAATGTGCTTGCGCGACAGTCCGGTGTCGTTGTGTCCCTTCGGACCGGTTGGTCCAAACACCTTGGTAAAGATTTCGAGGGACTGCCGGCGCTCTCCTGTGAGCGCAGCCCCCAGGACCGTTTCCGCGGCCGTGTTGGCGTAGACATCCGCCGTATCAAATGTGGTGATGCCGGCGTCAAGCGCCGCACGCACGCACGCCGTTGCTGTGTCGTTTTCAACCTGCGACCCGTGGGTCAACCAGTTTCCGTAGGTGATTTCCGAGATTTTTAGGCCAGAGTTACCGAGGTATCTAAATTCCATTGTTCCAACCTAGACCGGAGCCCTTGTCATTCGCAGAATGATGACCCCAATGTGGCCGGCTCACAAGGGATGGTGTGCAAACACTTGCGCGGGTAGCTTGCGAATATGGCTCACAGCAGGTCGAATTCGTTTTCTCGTGCGCGTGCCTGGGGCGGGGTGGTTGCGCTTGGCACCCTCGCCGGACTGCTCGTCACCGCAATGGTGATGCCCGTTCTATTGGTGACCGCATCCACCGTAAAAACCACTGTGGGAATCTACGACAGCCTCCCCGACTTCATCACCATCGGTCGTCAACCGGAGCAGAACCGTATCTTCGCGACCTCCGACGGCGAACCGGTGCAGATCGCCACCATGTTCGACCAAAACAGGGAAGAGGTCAGTTGGACCGAAGTGTCGGACTTTGCCAAAGATGCCGCGGTCAGCGGAGA
>DASYMY010000471.1:0-3908 GCA_036008825.1 Glaciihabitans sp. | reverse complement strand
GTGCTGCAGAAGCAGAATCCACCCGCGCGCAGGCGGACGCTTTGGAAGAGCGCGCGGATGACCTGCTGCGTCAGCAGATCATTAGCCAGCTTCCCGCGATTGTTCGGGCAGCCTCCGAGCCTCTTGCCGCTATCGCGAATATGACCGTCATCTCAAATGATGGCAGTGGCAGCGACCGCGTCGGACAGAGTGTTGCCGGTCAGCTGGCGACATCCACTCAGATTATTAAGGATCTCGTGGGGATCGACATCGCGGAAATCGTGACCGGACGGGCAACCGGAACCGCTGCCGGACGTGCAATCCACGCCGAGACGCCCTCAAGCGCGGACGTGTCGGCATAGCCGCAATTACCAACAAGTAAGGCGGGGCCACAACCAAATGGTTGTGGCCCCGCCTTCGTTCTAAATACGAGTGTTGGGGTTAGCGGGAGAAGATCGCGACCGGGACGACCTGATGGACAACCTGGGTCATGTACACCCCGGATCCGCTCGTGGACTCCGTGCTGATTGTCATCGCGAAGTCGAGAGTGAGTCCCAGCGTGTCCGGTGCGAGTACACCGATGGTGTTGCCCTCCAGTTGGAATCCACCCTTCGGGGAAGTGATGAGAAGCCCATTTTCAGACTTCAGCGCTTCGGGGTCGAGGGTGACAGCCACTGGATCTACATCCAAGATGAGAGGAGTCTCCACTGCGCCGCTGGTTGTGGTGGTGCTGGCCTTCACCGACAGGTTCGACATAAAGACCTGGCGTTTGGTCGCAAAGGACGCTTCCGCGGGCACAGCTAGGTCGTAGACGTTGATGACAAACGAAAAGGTCTTCTCGCTATCGGTGTACCACTCGTGGGTTTTTTGTTCGGTCCACATGTCCAGCTCGAGCTCCAGCTGGTTGCTGACCATCACGGCAGGGTGGACAGAGCCCATGTCGGTGAACACTGAGTCGAACACCAGGGGTGTCGTGGTCGCGACCGGCTGAGCAACCGTCGTCGGTGTTGCCGCATCAAGCGGCGACGCACCCAGGAACGAGCCGGAAGTACAGGCGCTGAGGCTGAGAGCAAGGAGGCCAGCCGCGGTTATGGCGGTGGCACGTGAAAACCGTGACGACATAGAGGTAGACGCTTTCGAACGGGTGGGGGCGCAAGAAGATGGCCGAAGAAAGGCCAATAATCTCACGTCCCGCACCCTCGACCCGACAATAACCCCCGTTTTGGGGGTAAGACGGGTTGTCTAACTTTCGCGCTTGGCGATCAGCGAATCGCGAACTTCACGGCGCAGCACCTTGCCGATAAGCGAGCGAGGCAGCTCGTCGAGTTCGACGATCCTCTTGGGCACCTTGTAGCCGGCGAGGTGACTGCGGCAGAAGTCACGGAGTGATCCCGCGTCGAACTTCGCACCACTGCGAAGAACTACAGCGGCGCAGACCTCTTCGTCGCCTCCTTCACGAGGAAGACCAACCACAGCGACACCTTCAACGTCTGGGTGTCCGAGCAGCATGCCCTCGACTTCTGACGGCGATACGTTGAAGCCACCAGTGATGATGATCTCTTTGAGGCGATCGATCACAGACACAAAGCCGTCGGACGACACGGTTACGATGTCTCCCGTGCGCAGCCAACCTCCTGGCAGAAGGGTCGCAGCTGTGTCGCCGGGACGACGCCAGTATCCCTGGAATACCTGGGGGCCGCGGATGAGCAGCTCACCAGATTCGCCCTCGGGCCGTTCCACGTGTGGATCGGCGGGATCAACAACACGAATCTCCGTGCTGGGAAACGGAACACCGACGGTTCCCGGACGCCGCGAGGGACCGATTGGGTTGCCGAGCGCGACAGGGGAGGACTCGGTCATGCCATAGCCCTCAACCAGCAGGCCACCTGTTGCTTCTTCCCATTTTGTAACAGTGCTGACCGGCAAGCTCATCGCTCCGGAAATAGCGAAACGGATGCTCGACAGGTCGGCACCGCGTCGCTCTGACGCTCGCGCAAGCGCCTCGTAGATGGGGGGAACAGCAGGCAGGAACGTGGGCGGCGATTTCTTCGCTGCCGTGAGCACCATGTCAATATCAAATTTCGGGAACAAAACGAGCTTGGCGCCGATACTCATCGCAAAGGTCAAGCACAGCGTCATCCCGTACGCGTGGAAGAGGGGCAGTACGCCGTAGAACGTTTCTTCGCCAACTTTGAGCCCGGGCACCCAAGCGCGGCCCTGCGCTGCGTTCGCCTGGAGGTTGCTGTGCGTGAGGATGGCGCCCTTGGGAGACCCAGTGGTGCCGCTGGTGTACTGCAGAACCGCAATGTCGTCCACCGTCGGACGGGGGTGGCGACGGGCGAGTCGACGATTGTTGAGCAGCTTTGCCCACTCGTAGACGTGGTTCGACTTGGGGGTTGTGGTCAGCAAAGCACGGGACTTCTTCGCGGCAGGGATCGGCAGGCGCAAAGCCAACCGTTTCGCCAGCGGGAACGCCGTGGTCATATCAACTGACACCATGCGGTCAACTCGGATATCGGTGGGGAAGTCGGCGATGGTGTCGTACACCTTGTCCCAGACGATGGCGACCTTGGCGCCGTGGTCCTCAAACTGGTGGCGCAACTCGCGTGCGGTGTACAGCGGGTTATGTTCGATAACAATGGCCCCCAACCGCAGAGCGGCGTAGAAAGCCACAACGTGTTGCGGGCAATTTGGCAGAACCAAAGCAACACGGTCACCTTGCTTGACGCCAAGTCGGCGAAGGCCTTCGGCCGCGCGGGAAATTTGATCTCCCAATTCGGCATACGTCGTTGTTGCACCGAAAAACTCCAGCGCCACATGATCGGAGTGGGCAGCAACTGACGCGTCGATCATGTCGACTAACGACTCGGTTGGCTGCTCGATCTCTGGGGGGACACCCTCCGCGTAAGCGGTGAGCCACGGTTTTTGGTCGTAACGCGACATGCGATCCTCTCGGCCTTGAGCACCAGTATCCGGCACGAACCAGGGCGTTCACCGTGCAACACCCGTCGAGCATGATGGATCTCGCCGTTTCGAGAGGAAAAGTTGACTAGCGGCGGATCCGGATATGGTGCTGATATTGACGGGATCATCGTATGACGAACACTCAGCTGCTTCCAAAAGCCGAACTATCTGTTCAGCTGTGAGAGCACTCGCTCGACGAACCTGATGCCGGTCATTGCCGCGCGTTAGATCAGTTTGCGGACGCCTAGTTCAGTTCGTCGTCCCGGCCGCGGAGCTTCTCGAGGTCCCGTCTTTCCCGTTTGGTCGGCCGCCCCGCGCCACGGTCACGCACCGGTGCCAACGCGATCTCTTCACGCGGTGGCGGCGGGGGAGTGTTATCGATGTAACTTTCGGCAGCAACAACCGCGCTGACCCGCTTTGCTACCAGAGCGCGAACCACCACTATTCGGTCGAAGCCGGCAATCCTCACGCGGATCTCATCACCAACACGCACCGGCTGTGCTGCTTTCGCCTTTTCGCCGTTGACTTTGACATGCCCAGCACGGCAGGCGGCGGTAGCGATTGATCGCGTTTTGAGTAGGCGCACTGACCACACCCAACTATCCAGGCGCACCGACGTGGACTCATTCATTCGTTCAACACTAGGCCTCCCGGTGCCCCTTCCGTCCTGCTGAGCTTGTCTCTGCAGCGGTGCCTTGACAAGCTGGGGTTCATGAGCGAACACCCAACGCCCGCCGTCACTTCCACACAATCGCGTGTCACTAGGCCTGCAGTGGGGTGGAAATTGTTGCCAGCGGCCCTGTTGTCGCTTTCAGCAGTGTTGCTTTTCGGAGCGGATGCCGCTGTGCCCGGCTATCTCACGGTGGCCGTGTCTCTCGCTCTGGCCGCGCTCATCGACCGGCCGCTTCTGAAAGATCTGGCGCTAATTGCCGCGGGCATGGTGATCATCAGTACCGTGCCGTTGA